>JAXDMY010000163.1:0-8688 GCA_034665805.1 Alphaproteobacteria bacterium | reverse complement strand
ATTATTTCGGGGCTATCACGGCGATGGGCAAGGGCGGCTGGCTCAGCGGCGGCGGCTCGAGTTTTGGCGGTCACGGAAACTATCTCGGCGGTGCGGTGTCCGGATATATCATGCCCGATCTCGCCATCACCGGCGGTGTGGAATGGGCCGACCTCGTTGTGGGCCAAGGGTGTCAGATTTGCGGCCGTGGCGACGCCAGAGACACGGGGTTTGAGATCATGGCCGAGTTCCTGTTCGAAGAAGATCTGGGCATTTCCGCTTATGCCGGGTACACCTACCAGGATGAAAAGTTCTCAGGGTTCGCCTCCGCCCACAACAACGTTTGGCATGTCGGCCTGCGCTGGTACATGGGCGGCGGCTCCTTGATCGACCACCACCGCAACGGCAACCTCAATCCGTGGCTGCCGGGGCTGCAAGCGGCCAGCTTGGCGTTTTAGGATTTGAACGCCCGCGCGTCGTCGATGCGCGGGCGTTCGTCTCCCAATCGGTTCTTAGTCGAAGCGGCATACCCCAGGGCGTAAGAGTTTAAAAACACAGCAGGCGGTCACCCGCCTGCTGTGTTGTGTTTTGTCCACTAGTGTGGCGAATCCGAAACTCGCAATAGTCTGGGCAATGCGCCCGGGCGAGTTTCGGGTTCAGAGCCACGCTAGCGATTTATAGAATCTCGTGTGGTTTTCGGATTGGAAGTTCCTAAACGTGAATGCCATGGAAATCTTAGGAACTTCAAATCCACCACACGAGTGTGGCGAATCCGAAACTCGCAATAGTCTGGGCAATGCGCCGGGCGAGTTTCGGATTCAAAGCCACGCTAGCGATTTATAGAATCTCGTGTGGTTTTCGGATTTGAAGTTCCTAAACGTGAATGCCATGGAAATCTTAGGAACTTCAAATCCACCACACGAGCGGCGTTCTGCGAATCAGAAGTCGGGTTTGTCCGCGATCGGAATCTCATACGTTTTGCCGCTTACCGGATCGATGGGGGATTCGGCACAAGCAACTTCCTGCGGCAGATCGCGGCCGAGACGATATCGGATCAGCGCCTTCCATTGCGTGGTGTACGCCTTGGGGTCGTCATAGGTGACCTCGGCCTGCATCGATTTTCCATCGGGGGCGACGCGATAGCGTTCGATCATATGCAATTGTTCGCTGTAGGGCGTGCCATAGCGGTCGACGAAAGCCTTGCCGTTGAACCCGATCGTGTCGACGACGAGGGTATCGCCCTCATAGTGCCCCACCGATTCGCCGTACCAGGACGGTTTCGGATTTTTCGAGTGCGGCACGTTCAGATAGACCCGGCGGACCTGATGGTCGCGTTGGTATTCTATGGTGATCTTGTTCGGGGACTGAAGGAATACAACCGGTTCGGGCTGCAGCAAGACGGTGGGGCCGAAGGGATAGCAAAACGTTGCAGGCCAAAATGGGTCGAGGCCCTTGATGGCGTTCTCGGCCTGTTTTTTCATATTGTCCGAACCCCACGGCGTGAGGAGCGGGCTCCTGTAATTGCCGATATAGGCGTTGGTGCTGAAATCATTGCCATTGGCATCGACGCCGCGCTCATGATGGACATAGCCCTCGAGATCGTCGATCGGCTTGGGTCCATCCGGCGCCGGGATGAGCTTGAAATTGTTGCCGTTGAGCCATGGGCCAAGGAAATTCGGAACGTCGGACTTTCCCTCGGACGCGAGTGCCGCGGGCGCGGCAATCACCGTCAGAAGCGCGGCGGCCAATATGCCAGCTCCGCTCATCCAAACGCCTTTGCTCATCTCAAATCCTCCTCGCTCAAAGGGTTCGCTCGAAAGCGCATCTTTGCCTTTAAGCGGAATTTACCCCAACCTTCGGCGGCAAGTCGATGCGGGACGGCAGCATACCCAGGGTGCCAATTCGTGAAATCCTTGTTAGGCCGTCCGGAGTTGCGCGGGACTTCAGGTTAACGCGAACGCAGCGGCTCAGGCACAATGCTGAAATTTTCCGGCGCCACCGCGCCGCCCGACACGATCATGGTCATGGCCTGGTCCATGGTCATCGTCGTGGGCACCAGCGAACGAACGGGCACAATCTCGAGATAGCCCGATGTCGGATTGGGTGTGGTCGGCACGAAGACCGCTGCCAGCTCCTCGCCGGTGACCGAATCGGTGAAGAGGCGCATCACCAGTCCGATGGCTTTCATGCCGGCATGAGGAAATTCGATCAGCACCACACGCGCCGCGCCGTCAGGCTTCTGTTGCAAGACGCCGATGAGCTTCTTGGAGGCGGAATAAACCGTCTCGACCACCGGAATGCGCCCAATCAACCCTTCGACGGCACCGATCACTTTCCGTCCGACCACGCGCGAGGCGATGGCTCCTATGGTGTAGAGCAGCAACAGCGCCATCAGAATCGCAACCAGCCACTGGAACAGCGCATCGTTCAGAATGGGCGCTGCGCTCGGCATGCGATCGTCGAAGAACATGGTGACCCCGGCTGCCACCGGAGAGCCGACCGCAAAGAGGAAGGCAAAGACGAAATCCAGCACCAGCCACACCACCAAGAGGGGAATGACCGTAAGAACTCCGGCGATCAGGTTCGATCGGATCGTCCTGCTGGTTCGCTTCAGATCGCTCAATAATCCCCCCGAGACGGCCCGCGTTTCCATATGAGAAGAACGTGCTCTAATGTCCCGCTCCTCGGTCATCATGCAAGCGATGGTTTTCGAATGCCTGTGAGTTCTCCACCTTACCGCGTGCTCATCACCAGCGCGCTCCCCTACATCAACGGCGTCAAGCATCTCGGTACGCTTGCTGGCTCCCAGTTGCCGGCTGACGTTTTTGGCCGTTTCCAGCGTGCTCGGGGGCGCGAAACACTGCTCATCTGCGCCACTGACGAGCACGGCTCGACCACTGAACTTGCAGCCGCGGAAGCGGGCCAGGATGTCCGTGCTTTTTGCGCTGGGCAGTACCTTTTGCAGAAAAAGGCGGGCGACGGCTTCCAGTTGTCTTGGGACCATTTTGGCCGTTCGTCCAACCCGCAAAATCATGAGTTGACGCAGCACTTCGCCCGCGCGCTCTGGAGCCGCGGCTTCCTGGACGTGCGCACCACCAAACAGGTTTATTCGAACGCGGACAAACGATTCCTGGCGGATCGCTATGTGATCGGCACTTGTCCGCATTGCGGTTATGAAAGCGCTCGTGGCGATCAGTGCGAAAACTGCACGCGCGTGCTCGATCCGATCGATCTCATCAATCCACGCTCGGCGATTTCCGGCTCGACGGACATCGAGATCAGGGATTCCACGCATCTGTTCCTGAAGCAATCGGAATTTGTTCCGCAGCTTCGCGAATGGATCGGCAGTCACAAGAACGATTGGCCGCTGTTGGTCACCTCCATTGCGAACAAATGGCTGGATGAAGGTTTGCACGACCGAGGCATCACGCGCGATGTGGAGTGGGGCGTGCCGGTGCCCGACGACATCGGTGACGGCAAGCTCAAGGGCAAGGTATTCTATGTCTGGTTCGACGCGCCGATCGAATACATAGCCGCTACGAAGGAATGGGCCGATGCGAACCGCAAGGGTGACGCGTGGCGCGACTGGTGGTTCGGCGAGAAAGCCAAGGACGTCCGCTATGTCGAATTCATGGGCAAGGACAATGTGCCGTTCCACACCGTAGGTTTTCCGGTAACGCTTTTGGGTTCTGGGGAGCCCTGGAAACTGGTCGATCGCCTGAAAGGCTTCAACTGGCTGAACTATTACGGCGGAAAATTTTCGACCAGCGGCAAGCGTGGAGTCTTCATGGACACCGCGCTCGAAATCTTGCCCGCCGACTACTGGCGCTATTATTTGATGGCGAACGCGCCCGAAGGGTCGGACTCCAATTTCACCTGGTCCCATTTCGCCGGGCTGGTGAACAAGGATCTGGCCGACGTGCTCGGCAATTTCGTCAACCGCGTGACGCGCTTTTGCGCGGCGCGCTTTGAAAGCAAAGTCCCTGAAGGCGGTTCCCATGGAGCGGAAGAAGAGGCTCTGACCGCCGAGCTAGACCGGCGCGTCGCTCAGTATACGGATCATATGGAGGCCATGGAATTCCGCAAATCCGTGGCCGAATTGCGTGCGATCTGGGTCTTGGGCAACGAATACCTGACCAAGGCCGCGCCCTGGACCGCTATCAAGACCGATCGAAACAAGGCCGCAGTAAGCGTGCGCATGGGGCTCAATCTCGTCCATCTCTTCGGCCATCTGTCATGGCCGTTCATTCCGGATTCCGCCAAGAAGATTCATCAGGCGGTGATGGAAGCCCCCGATCTCCTCCCCTGGCCCGCCGAGCCGATGGCGGAATTCCTGGACGGACTAACGCCGGGGCAGCCGATCCATCCGCCCGATGTGTTGTTTGCCAAGATCACGGACGACCAGATTGCGGCCTGGGAGGCGCGCTTCGGCGGCTCGGAATAAACGAGCAGTATTGGACCGCGCTAAACCGCGTCCGGGGGCAGGCGCTTCCAGCCCGACGAGCCGAGCGCCTCCAAGGGCTGGAAACGCGCTTTGTAGTCCATCTTGCGGCTGCCGCGTACCCAATAGCCGAGATAGACATAGGGCACGCGTTTCGTTTTTGCGGCCCGCATATGATCCAAAATCATGTAGGTTCCCAGGCTGCGATAGGCGTGCGAGGGGTCGAAAAAGCTGTAGACCATCGACAACCCGTCTTGCAGCACATCGGTCAATGCGCAGGCGACGAGCGCGCCGGCATCTCCATTGCGCTCTCTGGTTCGGTACTCGATCAGCATGGTTTCGACGGGCGTTTCCTCGACCATCGCGACATAATCGAAGAGTCCCATATCCGACATGCCTCCGCCGGCGTGGCGGCTCGCCAAATAATTCTGCAGCAACGCAAATTGCTCACGCGTCGCCTCGGGCGGAACGATGGTGCGGACCAGGTTGGCGTTGATCCGCTCCATGCGGCGCATGGTGCGGTTGGCGACGAATTCCTGCGCCACCACGCGCACCGAGACACAGGCCGCGCAGCCATCGCAGGCGGGACGGTAAGCAATCATCTGGCTGCGGCGGAAACCGGAATGGGTGAGCGCGTCGTTCAAACCGGCCGCGTGCGGTCCCATCAGACGAGCGAATACCTTGCGTTCGACCTTCCCCGGCAAATAAGGGCAAGCCCCTCCGGGCGTTAGGAAAAACTGCGGCAAACGCGACAGATAATGCTCGGTCAAAGTCCTCGCCTCGCCGGGGCGCGCCTAGGTGCTACTGGCGCGAATAAGGCGAATTATGAACGGGAAGCGCGTCGCGCGCCAAGCAAATTTGCAACTAGAGTTTATGACCCGGCGGGACCACCGGGGCCTCCCTCATCAAAAGGATGCTGATTCGCCGGTTTGACGAGGCGTAGGGGTCGTCGGGGAGGAGGGGGTCGGAGCCGGCTTTGCCCGACACCTCGAACACCCGGTCGGAGTCGAGTCCTTCCGTCGCCAGCACGGCGCGCGCGGCATTGGCCCGGCCGGCCGAAAGCTCCCAATTGGTAAGGCCGTTCGGACCGACGAATTTGGCGGCGTCGGTATGGCCGGTGATGGAAATGCGGTTGGGCATCCGGTCGACGATCTTGGCCACCTGCTGAAGTAGGATGCGCGTCTTGGGATAGAGAATCGCCGTACCGGGCTGGAACATCGCCTGGCCGGCCTCGTCCACGAGTTGGATATCCAGACCTTCCGGAGTCTCCGTCATCAGGATATTGCGCGAGAGTTCCGCGATGTCCGGCATTTGCTGCATGGCTTGGCGCAGCGAGATCTGCGCTTGCTCGAACAGGCGATGCTCCTCGGAGGGCATCTGGCGCTCAATGTGGTCGTCGCTCTTTTCCTGATTCTGTGTAGCCTCGCCCTGGGCTTGGGTCGAGCCGCTTTTGGCCGGACCGGAGGTCTTCGACAGCGTCTCATCCTTTGGCTTGGGCGGCGTCTGCTTGTTCACCGGCGACATGGTGCCGCCCGAGCGCGAGCCCTCCTGCCCGAACACCGTACCCGCCAGCACGCCGCCGGCACCCGACGTGGATTTGGAGATATTTTGCGCGGCAAAGTAGTCGGCGATGCCGCGTTTCTGCTCGGGGGTGGTGGTGTTGATCAGCCACATCAGCAGAAAAAACGCCATCATTGCGGTGACGAAATCGGCGTATGCCACCTTCCAGGCGCCGCCATGATGGCCATGGCCGCCCGATTTCTTGATCCGCTTGATGACGACCTTGCCGTCCCCGGCCATTCGACTCCCACCCCATTGCCCTGGCACGGCCGCGCGTGCCTATTCGTATGTTCGCGAGAATGAACCAGAGCCCTTAAGGATCTGTTGAGGAAATCCTGGAGCCAGGCCGCGTTTCGGCGGCTTTCCGCCCGATTTGGGCAGGCGCGTTAAGGCGCGGCCACGGCTTTCGCGGGCTGAAGGACAAGGCGGTTTATCGCGGCGTCCGAGACGGCTTTCGCACCGGTGGGGATCGCGATGTAATCCCCCTTCGCCCACACGCCCAGAAGATCGTCATAATGGGGCGAGAACAGATTGCCCGATTGCCCGGTCGAGATGACGTAGAGCGAGCGTTCCGGGTCGGCGAGATCATAGATTCCCCGATAGCCCGCGCCGTGAATCGCGGCATAGGGCTGCTCGCTCCGCATCGCGGAATCGGCCCTCAGCAGCGTGAATGGCCCGCCATCCATTTCCGCCTCGCGGTTGAAAAATCCACCGATGATGGGGAAGCCGCCGAAAACCTGGTCCTTATGGACGGCTTTGTGGGCGTCGCCCCAACGCCAACGGGCGGGATCGGACCCGAACTCCGTGCTCAATTCCGTCACGGCGTCATGTAGCGCGAGCCGGATTCGTGAGGGACAATCCTCGATGGTCGGAGTGCCCCGATCGTCGCACCAGCGGCCCTCATTCTCGACATTGTCGAGCACGCGCAAGGTGAATTCTGTTCGGTAGCCCCAGAAATTGACAAATCGCGAACCCAGTTCGTCCGCATAGATTCGGCGGGCGAGTGCGCGCGCCCAGGCCGCGAAGATCAGCGGCTCGGGACGCGCCGCAGCCATTGCGCCGTTCCACTGCACTACCAGCCGCGCGGCTTCGCCATCCGCCCCTTCGAAAGGTCCCGCCGCGATCAGGCGCCGCTTAAGCTCCAACGCGTAAGTGTCGACGATATCGGTCTGAATGGCTTTGAAGCTTGCCACGGAATGTTTCGCCGTTGCCGCCAGCAGCTCATCGATGCGGTGATAACGGTAAGGTGCTTCCCACTCGCGCGTGAGCGTGTAGCGATAACCGTCCGGCTGGGTGTCGTTATTGGCTGTGGCGACGCGCCCGGAGGGGGGATCATCGATCGCGGCCATGGCGTCCGGCGGAATGAAGCCTTGCCAGTCGTAGCGGCCATCCCAGCCGGGCGCGGGCACCAGGCCCAAGGAATCGTTCTTGTCGGACCTTATCGGCACTCGCCCGGGGAGCATCAGGCCGATATGTCCCGAATCGTCCGCATAGACGAAGTTTTGCATCGGGGTGACGAAAGCCTTGGCCGCGGTTTTTGCCCCGGCGGTCGTTTTGGCGCGGTTGATGCCGATCACCGCATCCAGCGAGGTGTCGTCGGGCGCAAGGGCCGTCCAGGCGAGTGCTGCCACATAGCCCGCAGGTGCCGCGCCGCCGAGGGCGATATTTTCCGGCATGACCGGTCCGTGGCGCGTCGAGCGCACCAGCACTCGGCGGTCGGCGCCGAAGCGCACCTTGATGATCTCGAGCCTGGTGTCGAACTCCGCCCAGCCGCCCGGCACCTGATATTCGCGTCGATTGTCCGGATTGATTCGCTCGAGATAGAGGTCCTGTGTGTCCGGACCGGTGTTGGTCTCGCCCCAGGCAAGATGGCGATTGCGCCCGGCGATGATCGCGGGGATTCCGGCAAGCGTCCCGCCCACAATGTCCTCATCGCCGAAGGAGAGATGCGCGAGGTACCAGACCGAGGGAATCGAGAATCCAAGATGTGGGTCATTGGCCAGGAGGGGCTTGCCCGTCACGCTGTGCGCGCCATCGACCGCCCAATTGTCCGATGCGGTGATGTCGGGGACGCCATAGGCTTGGCCGGTCTGTGTGGTGCTGTAGAGACCGTCGAGATAAGCCGGCAAGGGCGCCGCCGAAAACGGCGCAAAAAAATCCTCGACGCTTCTGCGCCCCAACACCGCGATAAGTTCGGCGCGGGCCGCTTCACCAAACGCGTTTCCCGAAAGCTGCATCGCCATTCCTTTGAGCACGGCGACGCTGTCTGCCGGTGTCCACAATTCGGGCGGCGTGTCGCCGGCCAGCGCGAATTGAATCGGCCAGGGGCCTTTGTGTTCTCTGAGATAGGCGTTCACGCCGGCGGCATAGGCTTGCAGCACGGCCAGAGTATCGGGCGAAAGATGCTTCACGGCTTCCTGAGCAGCCGCGTAAAGCCCCATCGCGCGCGTCATGGTATCGGCGCTTACGGCGGAGGCGCCGAACAGTTCCGCAAGGCGCCCCTCTATGAACCGGCGTGCCGTCTCCATCTGCCAGAGCCGGTCCTGGGCATGCGCATAGCCCAGCGCGAACGCGGCATCGGGAAATGACGCTGCGATGATGTGCGGGATGGCGTAGCGGTCGCGCAGGATCTGTACCGGCGCAGCAAGCCCGGTGACATTGCGGGTGCCGTCATAGGACGGGACGGAGCGCTGAAACGAGCGGACAAA
>JAXDMY010000162.1:0-3394 GCA_034665805.1 Alphaproteobacteria bacterium | reverse complement strand
TGTCTTCCTCGCTTTCCAATTGGCCCGTCACTTTCAACGCCGAGCTGATCCGGGAGGGTTCCGATGCCGGACGCGTCTTGGCGGGGGCCGTAGGATCAGTAGGGCGGGCTTGTATCGGTGTGTGGCTGGCCTGTTCCTGCGGACGCGCAGGCAACTCGACCTCCTTGACGGGAGGCGCGGCGGGCGCTTCGGCGGCTTTGTCACGTGTGAACATAATCATGTCTCCTTGGGTAGTTCTCCGAGCGTCTCGAAGAAATTGATCGGCCGCCACGGCATCCGGCCCTCGATCTGCGCCTCTTTGGCGACCGTGATGGTATGATGAAAAACACGGCCCTTGAGAACCGCGCTTGGGGCTATTGTGACATTGAAGGCAAAGATTCTGCCTTCGAAGCGACCGCAGAGCAACACCTCCTTGGCAACGATATCACCCTCGACATATCCCCCCACGCCCAGCACCATTCGTCCCACATTGATCCTGCCAACGACATGACCAAAGATGTGGACCTCGCCAAGGCTGTCCAGTCTGCCGCGAATCCTCAGCGCCCGTCCAAGCACGGAAATATCGGGCTCCGGAACATCCTCCGGTACGATCTCGGCCTTTTTCCAAAGTGCTGTCAGCATGAAAGCTATTTTCCGAACGCGAAGCGAAGCAGTGCGCCCACTCTAAATCGACCATGCTTTGGCACAGGTACACAAGCGGATTGAGAAGCTTGATGGTCTCTCGGCCCTTTAACGGATCGCTGTCAAGACCGGAGAATTGTCACGGAAAAATTACAACCGTAAGCGTAGGCCTATCAGGACCAGGGTCCGATCGGTGCCTTCTGAGCGGAGGCTAGGCGATCAGGGCGAGATTTCTTCCAGCACGCGCCCCTTGGTTTCGATGGCGAACAGGCCGACGATGATCGAAGCGGCGAGCGCGACCAGAGCAAAAACCAGAAATACCGATGTGAGGCCGGAATCCGCCACCATCATGCCGACCACACTGGGCCCGATGATGGAGGCCAGACGCAGCCACGCCGTCGCCGCGCCAACGCCAAGCGCGCGGGTCCGCGTCGGATAGAGCTCCGGCGTATAGAGATAGACCGCGAGCGACATTGTCCCCACGCACATATTGCTGAGCGTACCGAGCAGAAGCACGCGCCCCGGCGTGGTCGGACCGATATACCAAAGCGTCAGCAGCGCCGCCGCCGAACAGGCGAATGCCACGACGAACCAGGCGCGCCGTCCGGTCAGATCGATCAGCATCGCGCAGGCGAAGCTCGAAAACAGCGTCAGCACATTGGTGATGAGCTGATAGCGCAGCGCGACATCGAGGGTGAGATGGAAGATCGTCCGGTAGAGAGTCGGCATCCAGGTCGCCAGGCCATAATTGACGAAATAGGTGGCGAACCACATCACCCAGACAACCAGTGTGCGGCGAAGATAGAGCGGCCCGAACAGGTCGGATAGTGATGAGCGCTTGGAGGGCGCAACGAAGGCGCGCTCGGGCGCCGGCAATTTGCGGCCCAAGGCCTTCTCGGTCCCGGCCTCGACCACGCGCAGCGCGGCTTCGGCTTCCGCGTAGCGGCCCCGTGCCGCGAGCCAGCGCGGGCTTTCCGGCAACAGGCGCTGGAGGAACAGCACGAGCACCGAGGGAATCGCGCCGACGAAGAACAGGGATTGCCAGCCGAAGACCGGCACCATCCACAATCCGAGCAAGGACGCGGCAAGGATCCCGCACGGGAACACCAGTTCGAAGATCAGGACGAAACGGCCGCGTCCCTTGGCCTTTGCGAGTTCGCCGATATAGGTTGCGGCAATCGGGACCTCGCCACCTAGCCCGAAACCCTGAAGCGTACGCAATACCAGCAGCGACGCGTAATCCCAGGAAAAGGCGCAGGCGAAACTCAGAACAGCGAAAGTGGCGATGGAGGCGATCAGCGCTTTCATGCGTCCGTAGCGTTCGGCGTACCAGCCGAAGAACAGCGCGCCCAACAACTGACCGAAGAAACCCGCCGAAATGAGAAAGCCGGTCTCCTGCGGCGTGAGCTTCCACAAGGGCACGATCACGGGGAGGATATAAGCGATGGAAAGCGCATCGAACGCATCGAAGAATGTCGCGGTGCCGATGATGATGCGCGTGCGCACCTGCCATGACGACAGCGGCAGCCGCTCGATCCGCGCCGCGACTTCGCCCGCGAAGCGATTCTGTCTGTCGTCGACGCTCTCGTCCAAAAGCGCTGCCATGGCTTCTCCCGCGGCGATTCTCAGCCGCGCGGCTCATCCTCGTCGAGAAACGGGAACGACACCATGCCGCAACAGGAAATTCTGAGGCAGGGGATGGGCGGGTGTTCGTCCGGCTTGCCGGCAAGCTCGGACGCGGTGAGGCTGCGCAACGGAATCTTCTGGCGCTCGACCCGGCTCAAATGGGCCGGCGCGGCCGCGGCGCGTTCGGTGTTGGTCGCCTTGACGTCGATGGCCAGTGTCTTGGGATCGAGCACCACGCCGTAATAATCCCGCGCGGCGCCGAGCGAGACATAGCCCTGGCGCACATCCTCGCGCACGAGTTCCGGTGCGCGCTCCAGTGGCGAGCCGAAGCCGCCGCCTCCGCCCGAGCGCAAGGCATAGGCATCGCCCCGCTTCAATTGCGCCGTCAGCACTTTGGCGTTGGGGCGGTCCTTGTCCCATTCGCCGCTACGACGCATCAACACCCGATTGCCGGAGCCTTCGAGACCGCCCATGAGCCCCCAGGGCAGGCAGTGGGCGCGGTCGATGCTCGCGTTCAGCGTGAGATCGGTCAGCGCCTGCACGATGGTTTCGCAGCCCAAGCCGCCGCGATGACGCCCCGCGCCGCCGGAATCGGGAATCAGAGCATAGCGTTCGATCAGCAGCGGATATTTGGTTTCCAGCTGTTCGCGCGGCGAATTGTGCGTATCGCCATCATTGATGCAGACGGTGCCGGACACGCCGTCCTCGGAAAGCTTGGCGCCCCAGCCGCCGCCCAGCGGTCCCATATGGGCGAGGAAGAACCTGCCATCCCTCGGATCGATGCCGTGCACCAGCGAGACGCAAAGATCGGCATGGTGCCCCGCAATCACCTGGCCGGGGATGGCGTCGACCAGCGCTTTGAACACCGTGTCAATCACTGTCATCGGATAGGTCATCCACCAGCGCATCGGTGCGGGGCGCGTCGCGCTGATCACGCGGCCGGGCGGCACAATGACTTTGAGATTGCGGAACGAGCCCTCATTGATCGGATAATCGGTCGGCGAGGTCAGGCATTTGAATGCGACCTGGGCGCAGGCGTGGCCGGTGGTGATCCCGGAATTGTAGAAGCCCCGCACCTGTTTCGACACATCGGTGAGATCGATGGTCATCTCATCGCCGGCAACCGTCACGCGGACCTTGATGGGGA
>JAXDMY010000161.1:0-3741 GCA_034665805.1 Alphaproteobacteria bacterium | reverse complement strand
ATCTTCGACCTGCCCGAGGGCAAACAACGCAAAATCCACACCAACACGGTTGAAGGCGTGTTCTCGATCTTCCGTCGCGGAATGGTCGGCATTTACCAGCATTGCGGCGAACAGCATTTGCACCGTTATTTGGCGGAGTTCGATTTCCGTTACAGCAACCGCGCAAAGCTCGGAATTGACGATGCGGCGCGCGCTGAAATCGCCTTGAAAGGCATCGAAGGAAAGCGCCTCACCTATCGGCGGACTGTGCAAGCCTAAGCATCTGGCGCAACAGATCGCAGGCTTCATTCGCTGGCGACGCAAGAATGGGTTCCAGGTTACACCTAAGAAGCGCCGCCGCCCTTCGCGCCGCGCTTTTTCCGAGGACTCGGTTTAGGCTTCGGCGGGCGCGGGTGTTTCTCGTCCTTATGCTTCGCGGGCGGGGTTCTCAGCATCCGCAAAAGAACCCTGTCGCGTTTGGCGTCGTCTTCTTTCTTAGTCATTTGAGCACCTAATTTGCATGCCAATCGGTAAAGCCTTCGACCTCTTCGATGATAATCCTGAAGAAGCCTCACTGGCGGGCAGGATCATACTAACATATGGCCAAATGGAGTTTCTCTTGGCTGGTTGTGTTTCTCACACAACCCCAGACCCCACCTCGGCTTTTAGAATATTTTACCGCATCATCGGCGAGACCGCGCGCATTGAAATAGCAGACGCGCTGATCCAGCCGTGGGTTCAAGACAAAGAGCTGGCGGGACACTATGGATTGGTGATTGGCGCTTTGAGGGAATGCGTCCAAATCAGAAACCAGTTCGCGCATTGCGGCTGGAGGACGGACGAAGCCACACACACTGGCACTGGCCTATTTTTCGTCAATTTTTCTGATCCCGCAGAGGCGCCATTGGGCTTCAAACTTAACATGGCATGGCGTCACATTGATGTTCCGCTTCTGATAGAGCAGTTGGACTATTTCGGCTATGTCATTGCAGGTCTACTTTATCTCAGTCGAGCCTTTGGCTGGACGGGAACAAAAGAACCGAATCCCTTTCCAGCGCCGAAAGCACGGCGGCCACCGAGGCGGTATAACTCTCCAGACCTACATATACCCCCATGGCTAGACGAAGATCAGAAGCGCCAATACTTAGAGCTTGCCGGGGCACCGAAATCGGCCTCCCATTCACGAAAATCGAAATCAAAGCCTCCGCAGGTTTCGAAGCGCCAGCGCCGCCAGCAGCGGATTGCTCAAGCAACAAAGAAGATGAAGACTTCTTAGTGCGGGTTTTCTTCGCGCCCACGGCGCTGTCCCAGGTCTGGCAGCCCCTCGGGAAATATTGCGATTGGATGCTTGAGGGGCTGCCTCGCTTGACGGCCTGTCACGCTAGAATCGTTCTAGGTTTCAGGGCTTTCTACGTCAAGTGCATAATCGCGTAGAAATTTCCCATAATATTGCTTATACGATATTTAGATTACCCGCTGAAACCTCTGGATAGCCGCCCCCAGCCATTGGACTGTCCCGGCCCCTATCCTAATTTGCCCGCCCATGACCGATACCAAGACAACCGAGAAAGCCGGCAACGAGCCCAGCCTCGGCGATATCTCCGAGCTCCTCGCCATCATGCGGCGTCTGCGCGATCCGCTGGCAGGCTGTCCGTGGGATCTGGAGCAGAACTTCTCGACCATCGCGCCTTACACGATCGAGGAAGCCTATGAGGTCGCCTCGGCCATCGAAGCCGAAGACTATGCGGCGCTGAAGGACGAGCTCGGCGATCTCCTGCTGCAGGTCGTGTTCCACGCCCAGATGGCCAATGAGCAAGGCCTCTTTGCCTTTACCGGCGTGGTGCGCGCGATTTGCGACAAGATGATCCGCCGCCATCCCCATGTCTTTGCATCGGGCGCCGCCAAGACGCCTTCGGCCGTGACGCTCGCCTGGGATGAGATCAAGCGCCGCGAACGTGCCGGGAAATCCACCAAGCCCGAAAGCCTGCTGGACGATGTTCCGAGCGCCCTGCCCGCGCTGATGCGCGCGGTGAAATTGCAGAACCGGGCCGCTCAGGTGGGCTTCGATTGGCCGAGCGCGGTCACTGTCACCGACAAAATCGCCGAGGAAAGTCGCGAGCTCGCGGAAGCGGCGGCGTCCGGCGATGTCAAACATGTGGCGGAGGAATTCGGCGATCTGCTCTTTGCCATGGCGAATTTGGCGCGCCATTTGAAGCTCGATCCAGAGGACGCGTTGCGTGCCGCCAACGGAAAATTCGTCCGGCGCTTCAAGGCAATCGAGGCCGGCCTTGCGGCGCGAGGGCGGAGCCTGGATGAGGCCAGCCTGGAAGAGATGGAAGCGCTCTGGCAGGACGCCAAACGCGCTGAGGTCTAGCACCCACTCTTGTCATGCCCGCGCATGCGGGCATCCGAAGCCTGCACTCGTATTCAGATGCCCGCTCCCCGCTTTCGCGAGGACAAGCTTCGCGGGCATGACAATTTTTAGCTTCGGGCCCTTATCCACATGTCCACAGGCTGTGGACATGAATCACGAAGATATCTCCGTAGAGCGCTGATCCGAATCGACAATCGCAACGGGAACCGCCCCCCACCCGGCTCGCCATCGCGTATTGACGCGAAGGCATCGCCGCCCTCCCCACCAGGGGGAGGGCGAGTTTACACAAGCTGTGAATTACGAGGATATCGCTCTACGGCGCTGATCCGAATCGATAATCGTGACCCGGCCGGGGAAGCGGACGGAGAATCGATCCACAGTGGCGGCATCGCCGCCGATGATCAGATAGATGCCCTTTTCGCCTTGCCGGCGTTCCACAACGCGCCCGTTCTTATGGGCCCAGGCAAGCCCGGCGCCGTCTTCCACCGCCAGGGTCAGCCGCAGCGTCTGTTCCTGGCTGCCGAGGAGCCTGTCGGCGAGCTGCAGCAGGCTGTCCAGCCCTGCCCCGGTGATGGCGGAGACCGCGACCTGTTCGCCCGTCAACATCCGCGTTTTCACAAGGTTTCGGGCGAGGAGACCGGCGCAGGTTTCGGGCTCGAGCAGGTCGATCTTGTTGAGCACCTCGACGATGCGCCGCTCGTCCTTCTCGATGCCCAGCTCATGCAGCACATGGACAACATCCGCCTTCTGGGCCTCGGACTCGTCATGGGCGGCATCGCGGACATGAAGGATGATTTCGGCCTCCAGCACCTCCTCCAGCGTGGCGCGGAATGCCGCCACCAGCTGAGTGGGAAGATCGGCAATGAAACCAACGGTGTCGGAGAGAATGACGCGACGCCCTGACGGGAGTTTCAGCCCCCGCATGGTGGGGTCCAAAGTTGCGAACAGCATGTCCTTGGCGAGCACTTCGGCGGAAGTGAGCCGGTTGAACAAAGTCGACTTTCCCGCATTGGTGTAACCAACCAGCGCAACCACCGGATAAGGCACGCGTTTCCGCGCTTTGCGGTGGAGCCCGCGGGTGCGTTTGACCTCCTCCAGCTCGCGCTTGATCTTGGCGATGCGCTCGCCGATCAAACGGCGGTCGGTCTCGATCTGGGTTTCGCCCGGCCCGCCGAGAAAGCCAAAGCCGCCGCGCTGGCGCTCGAGATGGGTCCAGCTGCGCACCAGCCGCGAGCGCTGATAGGTCAGATGGGCGAGCTCGACCTGCAGCCGCCCTTCCCGCGTGCGGGCCCGCTCGCCGAAAATCTCCAGAATGAGCGCCGTGCGGTCGAGCACCTTGGCGCCCCACGCCTTCTCCAGATTGCGCTGCTGCACCGGGGAAACGGCGG
>JAXDMY010000160.1:0-13858 GCA_034665805.1 Alphaproteobacteria bacterium | reverse complement strand
TATTTCTTTCACTTGTGGTGAAGGTCAGGTTGCCCAAAAGAAACGCGACAAAGCCGTTCAATATTGCACACCGCGGAGGTGCGCAATTATGGCCCGAAAACACCCTGTTTGCTTTCGTTTCGGCGGCAAAAGCGGGCTATGACGGCGCCGAGCTTGACGTGCAAATGACGCGCGATGAAAAGCTCGTCGTGTTTCACGATTTTCGTCTTAATCGAGAGCTTTGCCGCGCTCCTGATGGACGCTGGGTGACGCGCAAGGGGTTGGTTCCCCTTCCCCTGATTCGCGATTCTACATTTGCGGAGCTCAGGGCCTTCGACGTCGGGCGGCCAAAGCCCGGGACGCTCTACGCGAAGAGGCACAAGAATCTCCGTGCGCAAGACGGCGAGCACATGCCCTCGCTGGCGGAAGTCATCGCAGGCGTTCGGGCGGTCAAACCGGATTTTCAGCTTTTCGTCGAGATCAAGACCAGTCTCAAGAATCCCGCTTTGTCCGCCGCCCCTGAAGCGGTGGCCGAAGCAACTCTTGCCGAATTGCGCCGCACGAAGTTTCTCGCCAATACGGTGATGGTCGGCTTCGATTGGCGCGGCCTCATCCATGCCAAGCGTCTGGAACCCACGTTGCGCTGTTGGTTCAGCACCGCGCCAAGGGCGCGCGTCTCGGCGGCTTCCATCAAACAAGCCGGAGGCGATGGCTGGTTTTGCTCTCTGGATCGCGCGAAAGCACGGAACGTGAAGGAAGCGCGGGCGCTTGGGCTTGGCTATGGCGTCTGGACGGTGAACGCAGCGCGTGACATGCGCGCGCTAGTCGATCTCGGCGTGGATGCGATCTGCACCGATCGCCCGGACCGGCTGAGAACGCTGCTCGCGGATTACAGCCCTTCGAACAAAGCCGTCGAAAGATAGCGTTCCGCAAAAGACGGGATGATCGTCACGATCTGCTTGCCGGCCATTTCGGGCCTTGCGCCCACTTCGAACGCCGCGGCGATCGCCGCGCCCGATGAGATGCCGCCGGGAATGCCTTCGAGGCGCGCCGCGGCACGGGCGGTCTCGAATGCGGTCTCATTGGAGATGGTGACGACTTCGTCGATTATGGAACGGTCGAGGATTTCGGGAATGAAGCCGGCGCCGATGCCTTGGATCTTATGCGGTCCGGGCTGTCCACCGGACAGCACCGGGCTGTCTTCCGGTTCGACCGCGATCATTTTCACCGATGGCTTGCGCGCCTTGAGCACCTGGCCGACGCCGGTGATGGTGCCACCCGTGCCGACCCCGGAAATGACGGCATCCACGCCGCCTTGCGTGTCGTTCCAGATCTCCTCCGCCGTCGTGCGGCGGTGAATCTCGGGATTGGCCGGATTCTCGAATTGCTGGGGCATGATCGAATGGGGCGTGGAGCGCAAGATTTCCGCGGCGCGGGCAAGCGCACCCTTCATGCCCTTGGCCGCTTCGGTGAGCTCGATCTGCGCGCCCAGCAGCGTCAGCATCTTGCGCCGTTCTAGCGACATGGATTCGGGCATCACCAGAACCAGATGGTAGCCGCGCGCGGCCGCGACAAAGGCGAGCGCGATACCGGTGTTGCCGCTGGTGGGTTCGACCAGCACCGTCTTACCCGGTACGATTTTGCCCTCACGCTCCAGCGCGTCGATCATCGCGACGCCGATGCGATCCTTGACGCTGCCGATCGGATTGAAGAATTCCAGCTTGAACAGAAGGTCGGCCTTCACGCCCGCGCTGCGCGGCATGCGGGTCATGCGAACCAGAGGCGTGTCGCCGATGGTTTCGGTGATGGAATTGTAGATGCGGCCGCGGCCGGGTCTATGGTCTGGTGTTTGCGCGGCCATGAATCCTCCCGACAACGCCGTTCAGATGATGAAGTCGGCGCTATCAGGTCGCTCGGACGCCCCACAGTCAAGGCCTGTGGCGCGCGCGCGCTTGCAAATGTCCTCGATGGAGATTTCGTCGAGCTTCTTCATCACCTCTTCCTGCAGCGATGCGACCAGAGGTACGACAACCCGGCGGCCAAGCTCGGAACCGCCATCGAAATTCTCTTCGTTTTCATCCAGGCTCATGGCGATGCGCACGACATCGCCCACGCTGATGCGCCGGCGCTCGCGCGCGAGGCGATAGCCGCCGCGAGGACCGCGGACGCCTTTCAGAATTCCGGCGCGAACCAGCTGTTGCATGACTTGTTCGAGGTAGCGCTGCGGCACGCCCTGGCGCGCGGTGATCTCTTTGGCTTGCACCGGTTCGGGCCGCGCGTTGTAGGCAATGTCGATCACCGCTTCCAGGGCCAGCAAGGTCTTACGGGAAAGACGGAACATCCTAGCCTCTCTGACCGCTAAGGCCGGTGGAACCGAAACCACCCGCGCCGCGTGCGGTGGTTTCCAGCGCGGCGGTCTCGTTCCATTCGACTCGGGCGTATGGCGCCACCACGAGTTGCGCGATCTTCATGCCGCGCGCGATGGTGAAAGCCTTGCTGCTGTGGTTGATCAGAATGGCCGCGACTTCGCCGCGATAATCGGAATCGATGGTTCCCGGCGCGTTCAACACTGTCACGCCGTGTCGAAGCGCGAGCCCCGAACGCGGGCGCACCTGAGCCTCGAAGCCTTCCGGGAGCGCCAGCGCGATGCCGGTCGGCACAGAGGCATGGCGGCCTGGCTCGAGCGTGATCTCGCTTCCGACCGCCGCGAGAAGATCGAGTCCCGCTGCGCCCGCTGTCGCATAAGCGGGCAAAGGCAAGTCCTGGCAATGAGGCATGCGCTGAATGGCGATTTTCATGCCGCCGCCCGTCCGAACGACGCCGCAATGCGATCGACGAGCCGGCGTGCCACTTCCGCCTTGGTGAGTTCCGGCCAGGCTTCGGCGCCGCTCGCGGTCAAGAGATGCACGCGATTGTGGTCGCTTCCCATGACGCTAGCGCCTTGCGCATTCGTTGCGACATCATTGGCGATAATCCAATCGCATCCCTTGGCGAGCCGCTTGGTGCTCGCATTGGCGATGATGTCGTCCGTCTCGGCGGCAAAGCCGATGACGAGCTTGGGGCGGAGCGAGGCGTGGCGCGAAAGGCCCGCCAGAATGTCGGGGTTCTCCACCAGAGCCAATGTCGGCGCCGTGTTGCGCTTCTTGAGCTTGGAGGCGGCGGTGGATTCCGTCCGCCAGTCGGCCACCGCGGCGGCGCAGATGGCGAGATCGGCCGGAAGCTCCGCTTCGCAAGCGGCCCACATCTCGCGCGCGGTCTGTACCTTGACGAGCTTCACCCGAGCCGGAGGGCTGAGTTCGACCGGGCCGGAGACCAGCACGGTCTGGGCGCCTGAATCGGCCAGAGCCGAGGCGATGGCATAGCCCTGCTTGCCCGATGAGCGGTTGGCGATGTAGCGCACCGGATCGATGGGCTCATAGGTCGGCCCGGCGGTCAGGATCGCCTTCAAGCCGGCAAGCCGCTGATCGGGATGGATAAGCGCTGCGATCGCGCCGAGGATCTCGCCGGGCTCGGCCATGCGGCCGGGTCCGAATTCCCCACACGCCATTTCCCCATCGTTCGGACCGATGACGTGAATGCCGTCAACCTTCAGCGTAGCGATGTTGCGCTGGGTGGCGGCATGGTTCCACATCCGCACATTCATCGCCGGCGCGATCAAAACGGGCTTGTCGGTGGCAAGAAGCGCCGTCGAAGCAAGATCGGGGGCCAGACCGGCTGCGAGCTTGGCGATCAGATCGGCCGTCGCGGGCGCGACAACCACCAAATCGGCGGCGCGCGACAGCGCGATATGGCCCATCTCGGATTCGGTGGTGAGGTCGAACAACTCCTGGTAGATTTTCTCGCCGGTCAGCGCCGAAACCGAGAGAGGCGTGACGAAATGGCTGCCCGCTTCGGTCAGAATCGCGCGCACCTGGGCGCCGCAATCGCGCAAGCGCCGGATCAACTCAAGGCACTTGTAAGCCGCGATACCGCCACCGATGATCAGAAGTACACGCTTGCCGACGAGGTCCAAACTCAACTCCCGATAAAATCCGAGCCGCTAGTGGACTACTTAGCGAATTACGACATGAAAGTGTAGTTCATGACAAGTTTCAATTTTGTGGATGTAAAAATATGGGAATTTTGCTGGGAATAGCCCGCGCCCCGGCCCTCCGGGCGGCCCTGGTCGAGGTCGAGGAGGTTGAGGTGGTGGACTCCGAGGGCATTAGGGGTGACGCCCGCGGCAGAAAATCGGGCCGCCAGGTCACGGTCCTTTTCCGGGAGGGCTGGGAAAGCGCCTGCCGCGAGCTGGGCGTCACGCTTCCTTGGGTGACGCGCCGGGCCAATCTACTCGTCGAAGGGATCGCGCCCCCCAAGGAGGGTGGACAATTGCGGATCGGAGCTTTGGTGCTGGAAGTCACCCAGGAGACCCAGCCCTGTCATTTGATGGAGGCCGCGCATCGTGGCCTCAAACGAGCCCTCGCGCCCCAATGGCGCGGCGGTGTCTGCTGCCGGGTTCTCAAGGGCGGGAAGATACGCGTCGGCGATCACGTGGACGTTTCTTGAGCACTCGCCAGGGGATATCCGAAATTCACCACCCCGGAAGAAACGATCTTCATACAGGCGAACCCATTCGGGTTCTGACCGTTGTCTAGGGACTGCACAACGAACCTAGTCGCGGGGAGTCTCTCGATGAGCGCCGAAGAAGCCTGCCGTTTGGCTGCCGAACTTCAGGAAGAGTTTGGCGATGCAGCGACTCGCGTGGCGGAGCGTACCATTGCAAGTCTTGAGCAGGACGGCCTCATCGCGCGCGCGAGTGTGTGGCGGGCGCTGCTCGCCATCCTCGACGACATCTCCGCCAAGCGGATCGACCCCTACGCGAGGATTGCAATTCACTAACTTCAGCGTGCATTGCTCTTGCATCGCGCAGGGCGTCACGGCCAAGATCGCGGATTGGCCGGAGGGCATATGCCGCTAGATCCCGTGATTCAGTCCCTGTTCCAACAATTTCCTCAGCTCGCCATCAGGCCCGTCTGGGAAAAAACGCCGGCCGAGGCGCGCGCTCTCTTCAAGCAATTCTGCCAGTTCGCCGATCCCAGGATCGTGGCGATTGGAAAGTCGGAGGACATCAAGATACCGGGACCGGCTGGGCCGCTGGGACTGCGCGTCTACACGCCGGTCGCCGCGGGCGGCGCAGCATTGCCGGCGATTCTCTATCTCCACGGCGGCGGCTTCGTGGTAGGCGATCTGGATTGTTACGATGGGCTGTGCCGCACGCTTGCCAGTGAAAGCGGCTGCCGCGTGATCTCCGTCGACTACCGATTGGCGCCCGAGCATCCCTTCCCGGCGGCAGTGGATGATTGCTTTGCCGCGTTCCACTGGGTGCAGGCGAATGCGAGCGACGTATCCGTGGACCTCAATCGTCTTGCGGTCGCCGGTGATTCCGCGGGCGGCAATCTTGCAGCCGTGGTCTGTCTGCTGGCCGCGCACAGCAAGATCAGGCCGGAGATCGCCTATCAGCTTTTGATTTATCCAGACACGCGGGTGAGCAGCACGCCAACGGAGCGGCCGTTCGGCTCAGGCTACTTTCTGGACAATCGGACCATCGAACAATACCACCGTCACTACATACCGGCCCGTTTCGATCCGGCCGATTGGTGCCTTTCGCCGATCGAAGCCAGGGATGTCAGCGGATTGCCGCCCACCTACATCGTGACAGCGGGTTTCGATCCCTTACGACAGGACGGCATCGACTATGCGGAAAAGCTGAAAGCGGCAGGCGTAGCCGTCACCCATGTCGATTATCCCACGATGATTCACGGGTTCTTCTCCATGCCGGGCCTCATTCCGCTCGCATCCGAGGCGATCGCGGCTGCCGCGCATGCGGTAAGGGACGCGCTGAAATAGGCGGTTGCGTTGGGCTTTTACGGGATGGACGGGCCGCCCTTGCGATGAGGGTGGCGCTGCGGCATCTTCGCGCCAATTCCCAGGAGGAGACCGCTCATGAAGCGTTTGATCGTACCCTTTGCTTTCGTCGCATTTGCGATTCCCACCATGGCCAATGCCGACCTTGCGCCCGATGTGGCGAAGGCCGTGGCGGCGATGGGCCATAAGAATGACGCCGGCGCGACGCGCAAGATTTTCGATCCCCTGCAGCCGAAAGATCCCGTCACAGCCGAGGGCCTCAAGTCCGACCGCGATCAGGCGTTCGGTCCCGATCCGCTCCAGAAGCTCGACGTGGTGTGGGACGGCAAGACCACCGGCGCGCGGCCGATTCTGGTCTTTGTGCATGGCGGCGGGTTCACCGGCGGCGACAAGCACACGCCAGGGCAGTTCACGAATGACAACATCATGAAATGGGCGAATGACCTCGGCATGGTCGGCGTCGAGATCAATTATCGTCTGGCGCCGAAGAACCAATATCCCGACGCCGCCAACGACGCCCGAGACGCGCTTGCCTGGGTGGCGAAGAATGCCGCGAAATATGGCGGCGACCCGAACAAGATTCTGCTTTGGGGTCATTCGGCCGGCGCCAGTCTGGTGGGAATCTACGTGTCCCACCCGGAATTTCACTACAAGCAAGGCGGCGGAATCATCGGCGCCGTCATGACCTCAGGGGGCTATGAAGCGCGGCCGAGCGAATTCTTCGGCAAGGACCCGGAGAAGGTGAAAGCGGCGTCTTCCGTCGAGGGCCTCAAGAAGACCAGCATCCCGCTGTTCTTCACCCGCGCCGAATGGGACCCCGAAGTCCCGCAGATCGCTCAAGGCGAGATGATCCACAAGGTGCTCACCGAAGCGGGCCATCCCCATATGTTCCATTTGATGACGACGCATAATCACATGTCGCAGATCTATTCGGTCGGCACGCAGGAAAAGCAGCTCACCGATCTTCTGGGTCCGTGGCTCAAGGAGAGGGTGGCGAACGTGAAGTCCGCGCCGAATTGAACCGATTTTGGATTTTTTGCCATATGGGCGGGGATTCAAACCCCCGCCCATTTTGTTGGGAAAATGAAAAGAAACCATTGCGCAAGTCGCAACGCTTATATGCGGACAACCACCAGATGCGTGCCGGCGCGGCCGCTTTTAACCGCTCATAAATTCCGAAAGGCGCATGCTGTCGCTCGCTGCCCCCGCCGTGGTGCCGATTTTGAGTCAAATCTCCGATTTGCGCGCCGGCTCGAAGACGGTGCTCCTGGTTGAGGACGACCCCTCGCTCCTCGATATGCTGAGCAAGACCCTGCAACGGGCGGGGTTCACCGTTGTTACGGCGGTTCATGGTATCGATGCTCTAGCACAGCTGCGCGCGCTCAGCGTCGACATCGTGGTCACGGATATTCTCATGCCCGGGATGAACGGGTTCGAGCTGATCCGCACGCTGCGCGCAAAATGGCCCGAACTGCCGATTGTCGCCATGTCCGGCATCCAGGACACGCCCAACTTCCGGAATCAGGCTCTCAAATTGGGCGCCAAAGCTGCTTTGTCCAAACCCGTGAATCGCGCCCATCTGGTGGAAGTCATGCGGGATGTCATGCTGCCCCAACCTTTACCAGGACGCACCGCCCAGGCTTGACGAGCCAGCCGCCGCCCTTGCCCGGGCATGTCAACTGCGGCACTCTTTGGCCAAATCTCCGGTAGGCATTCCAAAGGCTTGGGCAAAACGCATCTGAAGAGGAACCTCCCCATGAAACGCTTCATCATTCCGCTTGCTCTCGCAGGCTTTGTGCTTCCCACGGTGGCAGCTGCGGAGCTGCCCAATGACACAAAAGAGGCCATCGTCAAGATGGGTCACGTCAACGATCCGGCCACAGCGAAACTTTTTGTCTCCATGCACAAGGGCGTGCCCACCGACATGAAGGTTTCCCGCGATCTCGCCTTCGGGTCCGATCCGGCGCAGAAGCTCGACTTGTTCACGTCGGGCCAGGGCGCGGGCAAACCGATTCTGATCTATGTCCATGGGGGTGGCTTCACGCGGGGGGACAAACATCGTCCCGGCGAGTTCATGTATGACAACGTCATGGTCTGGGCGGTGCAGCACGGCATGGTCGCCGCCGAGACCAATTACCGCCTGGCGAGCCCGCAGAACCAATATCCCGCCGCGAACGATGATGTATCGGCCGCGGTCAAATATGTGCGCGATCACGCGCGCGCCTATGGCGGTGATCCCGACAAGATCGTGGTCTGGGGCCATTCGGCCGGCGCGTCGCTTGTGGGCATCATGGTTTCCCATCCCGAATTCATCAAAGCCTCGGGCGGAAATATCGCGGGGGCGATCATCACCTCGGGCGGCTATGAGTTCAAAGGCAAGAATCCCTATCTCGGCGATGATCCGGCGAAGCTCGCCGAGCGCTCTTCGGTGGAAGGCTTGAAGAAGACGACCATCCCGCTGTTCTTCACTCGCGCCGAATGGGATCCCCCAGGGCAGATGCAGCAGGGCGACATGATCCACAAGGTCCTCACCGATGCGGGACACGACCATGTCTTCCATCTGATGACGGGGCACAATCACATGTCGCAAGTGTTCTCGGTTGGGACCTCCGAGACGCAGCTTACCGATCTTATGCTGCCCTGGATCCAGAAGGTCACGTCGAACGTGAAAGCCGCTTCGGCGAAATAACCGGTTCGGACGCAATGCGCACGGGCGGGGACGAAATCCCCGCCCGTTTTTTTGAAAGTGGCGTCATGTCGGATACGAAGAAACATGCCTATCATCGCGAGCTGCGCTCGCTCCAGATCGAACTCGTCAAGCTGCAACGCGATCTGATCGAATCCGAGGCGCGCGTTCTCGTTATCCTCGAAGGACGCGACGGCGCGGGCAAGGACGGCACGATCAAGAATGTGACCGAGCATATGAGCCCACGGGAAACGCGTGTCTTCGCGCCGCCCAAGCCGTCGGACCGCGAGACGCACCAATGGTATTTTCAGCGCTACGTGACGCAGCTTCCTTCGGGCGGCGAGTTCGTTTTGTTCAATCGCTCCTGGTACAACCGCGCCGGCGTCGAACGGGTCATGGGTTTCTGCACGGATAAGGAGGTCGAAGAGTTTTTCGACACCGTGAACGACTTCGAAGCTCTATTGGTGCGATCGGGCCTCGCCTTGCGGAAATATTATCTCGACATCTCCCGCAAGGAGCAAAAGGAGCGCCTCTTGTCGCGCGAAGAGGACCCACTGAAAGCCTGGAAGAATTCACCCATCGACGCTTTGGCGTTGAAGAAATGGCACGCCTATAGCAAAGCGCGCGATGAGATGTTTCGAAGAACCAGCCACAAACTGGCTCCGTGGCGCGTCGTCAAGGCCGATGACAAGAAGGCCGCTCACCTCGAATTCATGCGCGACCTGCTCGACAGCTTCTCCTATCCGGGAAAGAAGAAGTCGCTGGTCAAGCCCAAAACCGATTTGGTTTTCCTCTGGGCTCCCGGGATGGAGAAAGCCAAGCTCGCGCGGTAGGATGCGCAGCCGAGCGGCGGAAGGATGCACGTGACCGGCGATGCAAGGGTGCATTTGCGCGAAGGGCCGATGTCGTCCTTTCAGATCATGATCGTGTTGATCACCACTCTACTCAACATGATCGATGGTTTCGATGTGCTCGCCATCTCCTTTACCGCACCGCTGATCGCCAAGGAGTGGGGCGTTCCGCCGGCGACATTGGGCATTCTGCTTTCGGCGGGCCTGGCCGGGATGGCGCTCGGCTCGCTCTTTCTTTCTCCGGTGGCGGATGTCTTCGGCCGGCGCGCGGTGTTGATCGCATCCACCGCGATCCTCAGCGTCGGCATGCTCGCTTCGGCCGTTACCGGCAATGTGTGGGAGCTTGCGGTGTGCCGCCTGTTGACGGGGATCGGCGTCGGCGGCGTTCTGGCGAGCGGCAACACCTTGCTTTCGGAATATTCCTCCGACCGCTGGCGCGATTTGTCCATCTCGACAATGGTGGTCGGCTATTCCGCGGGCGCTATCGTCGGCGGTTCGATCTCGGCCTATCTGATCGCCGCCTTCGGCTGGCGCGCGGCCTTCATCTTCGGCGGCGCCTGTTCGACGGTTCTGCTTCCTGCCGTTTTCGTTCTTCCCGAATCGCTCGATTTCATCCTGGCTTCGAAGACCAGCAACGCGCTGACGCGCGCCAATTCGGTGTTGCGGCGCCTAGGGCATCAGGAGATATCCCAGCTTCCCGAGATCGCGCGTGAGGAGAAATCCACGCGCGCGGTCCTCGGCGTGTTCGAAGGTCGCTTCGCAAAAGCTACGCTTCTCATCTGCCTCAGTTATTTCATGCTGATGCTGAGCTTCTATTTCGTGCTCTCCTGGACGCCGAAGAATCTCGTCGATCTGGGTTTCTCCGTCGAGCAGGGAATTTTTGCATCCGTCCTGCTCAATGTCGGCGGCATCATCGGCGGCATGTCGTTCGGCTATCTCGCCGGCAAGTCGAGCGCACGAAAAGTGTCGCGCTATCTCTTGGCCGGGCTCTTTGTCTGCATTGTGGGCTATGGCGCGACCCATAGCGGTATCGTGCCGGTGATGACCGCGGCCTTCGTGACCGGGTTCTTCATGATCGGCTCCATGGCGAGCCTCTACGCCATCGTGCCCCGGATCTATCCGGCGCTCGTGCGCAACACCGGCACCGGGCTTGCGATCGGCTTTGGCCGGCTGGGGGCGGTTGTCGGCCCCTATCTTGGCGGCCTCTTGATTGCGGCGGGCTGGCAGCGGTTCGCCTATTATTCCGTCCTGGCGCTTCCGGTGCTGATCTCGGCCATCGCCATTCGCAGCGTACCGCTCCTCGGCGAGCGGGCGGCAGCGGAGACCAGCCCCTTATGGCGCGAGACCTTGCGGCCCGTGGAATAAGGCCGCGCCTACCCGTCGCCGTTTCCTCGGCTTTGTGATACCTCTCCCGTCATGAACTTCCGGGAGATGAATATCCATGCGTAAACAGGCTCTGGCATTGGGCGCGGCTGTCATCGGCTGCGTGGCGGGATTTGAAATCGCCCATACGACATCGGCCATCGAGGCTCAGCCTCGGCCCGGCGTCGGTTTCTCCGCGATTCCAGGCGTTGTCGGCGGCCAGGATATGTTCGGTCCCTATAATGTCGTGAAGGATTGGCCCAAGGACATCAGCACTGTCCCCGGCAACGAGAAATGGACCTGGGGCGCAGGCCAGAGCATCTACGCCGAGAGCCCGGACCGCATCTATCTCATTTTCCGCGGCGAGCTTCCCAACATCAAGCGGCCGGCGACCAAGCTGCTGCCCGAGTTCGGCCCCAGCGTGCAATTCCCGATTGGGCGTCTGCCGTTCCGCGATGCGACCGTCTCGGCTCTTCCGGGCGCCGGCGGAACCGGTCAAGACCCCGAAGACGGGATGAAGCTGTGGAAGGGCACTCTGGGCGTCGATGCGAAATGGGAAAATTGCATCACGGTCGTGGATCACAACGGCAACATCATCGAGCGCTGGACCCAATGGGACAAGATCCTGAAGCGGCCGCATTTTGTCGCCGTCAATCCGTATGATCCGGAGAAGCATGTCTGGGTCGTCGACGACCATATGCACGCGATCTACAAATTCACTCATGACGGCAAGCAGCTGGTCCAGACCATCGGCACGCCGACAGTAAAGGGCGCCGACGGCACGCATTTCAACCGTCCCACCTATCTCGCCTGGCTACCCGACGGCACCATGTTCGTCGCCGACGGCTATAACGGCACGCGCGTCGCGAAATTCGACAAGGACGGGAAATTCCTGATGGATTGGGGCCAGAAGGGGACGATCCCCAATGAGAAGCGCCCCTATTATATGAACAATGTGCACGGCATCGCGGTCGATCCGGTGACGCACCGCGTCTTCGTCAATGATCGCGGCAATCATCGTGCGCAGGTCTTCGATGAGAACGGCAAATTTCTCTACGATTGGAGCTTCGGCGAAGATCCTTCCGACATTCACCTGCTCTATATCGGCGCCGATCGCAATTTGTGGGCCTATGATCGCGGCACATCGAAGATGCTGAAATATGATCTCGAAGGCCATTTCCTCTATTCATGGGGCACCGGCGGCGATTTCCCCGGCGGCTTCTGGGGCGTGCACGGATTCTCCGTCGACCAGGAAGGGAATTTCTACGTCGCCGAAGTGGATTCGGGGCGGGTGCAGAAATTCACGCCGCGACAGGGCGTGAACCCGAACTTCCTGGTGAGCAAGCAAGTCTATTCCGCATGGCGATAACACATCGGACGATTCTTACCAGCATAGCCTCGCTTGGCCTCGCGAGCGTGGTCATGCTGGCCGGAATCGCCAACGCCGCCGAGATCAAAGTGATCGGCTCGCCGGGATTTCGCGAAGCCTATACGGAACTTGTGCCGGCCTTCGAGAAAGCGACCGGGCACCATGTCGTGACGATATGGGGCGGTGTCAACGAGGTCGCGAACCGTGTCGCCGGGGGCGAGACGGCCGATGTCGTCATTCTCCCCGTGGCCCAGATCGATGATCTGCTGAAGCAGGGAAAGCTCGTCGCCGGCAGCCGCACCGATGTCGCGAAATCCGGTGTCGGAATCGCCGTGCGCAGCGGTGCGCCCAAGCCCGATATCCGTTCCGCGGATGGGTTGAAGAAAGCGTTGCTCGCGGCGAAATCCATCTCCTATTCCACCGGGCCGAGCGGCGTGCACATGGCCAAGCTGATCCAGCAATGGGGCATTGCCGATGCCGTGAAATCGAAGATCGTCGTATCGCCCCCCGACACGCCGGTCGGCGTGGTGGTCGCGCGCGGAGGGGCTGAGATCGGCTTTCAGCAGGTGAGCGAATTGCTGCACGTCAAAGGCATCGATTATCTCGGTCCGCTGCCGCCGGACGTGCAGGAGACGACCGTCTTCGCCGCGGCGCTGCACAAATCCGCCGCCGCGCCCGATGCCGCCAATGCGCTGATGAAATTCCTGAGCGCGCCCGCTGCAGCTCCGGTGATCAAAAAAACCGGCATGGACCCGGGCTGAAGGCGCTAGGACCGGATGCGCAGATTGATGAAGAAGCTGCGTCCCTCGGACGGGAATCCGAGGACCAATTGGTAGTTTGAATCGAGAAGATTTCGCGCTCCCACTTGGAAGTCGATGTTGTCGGTGAACGCGTAATCGGCTTCGAAATTTACAAGGAAGAACGAACCGGTTTTGAGATACACATTGGCGTTCCCGCTCAAATTCGACCAACGATCGCTCGCCAGCTGAACGTTCGGCGTGATGCTCAGCTGCGGCATCGCGTTCCACGTCACATAGGCGAACATCTGACTATAGGGCACCTCCGTGAGGTGATAATTCACCGGCAGAGGGGGATTGAGCGGATTCTGCGCGTTGAGATTGCGGTTGACGTAGGTGTACCGGACGCCGGCCTGCACCGTAGCGGTGATCGTGCTGTCGGCGGAAAGTTCGAAACCGTAAAATTTGCCGTCGCCGGCATTCTGCGTCTGAGACACGGGAGTGATCGTGCCGGGAAGGCCGCCCGCTCCCGTGCAGTTTTTTGCCGTCGTGGATGTGGTGTCGCAAAAATTAATCGGCACATTTTCCAGCGCATCGGTGACGTCGCTGTAGAACACCGCGCCATCCACGCGCGTGTTGAACAGCGTTTCGCCGCCCCCGATTTCGTAATTGACAGCCCTCTCCGCCTTGAGGCTCGGGTTGGAAAGCGTGGTGCCAAACCGCGCGCTGAAGCGCTCGAATATCGTGGGGAAACGCGCCCGGTCCGAAACATTGGCGTAGAGGTGCCCGGTGTCGCTGTAATTGTAGATCAGCGCGGCTTGCGCGTTGCCGGCATGGCCATCGGCGAGCGGAAAATTGACGAAACTGCCCGCAACCTTGGTCGTGGGGTCGTTGAAATCCTGCGCCACGATGAGATGACGCCAGTCATAGCTCGCGCCCGCCACGAAATCGATCTGGTCGGTGATGTGAA
>JAXDMY010000159.1:0-10074 GCA_034665805.1 Alphaproteobacteria bacterium | reverse complement strand
CGCTTGCGCGCGCTCCTCAGGATGAGGCGGGGACACGCGCGCTTGCGCGCGCTCCTCTGGATGAGGCGGCAGGGCGTCTCGAAGTCCTCATCCTGAGGAGCGCCCAAAGGGCGCGTCTCGAAGGATGAGCCCCGCGCGCAAATTGGGGAAGAAGCTCCGCATCCTCGTCTCGAACGATGACGGGATTCACGCGCCCGGCCTTGCCGTGGCCGAAAAAATCGCCCGCACTTTGTCGGACGACATCTGGGTGGTGGCGCCCGAGACCGAGCAATCCGGCGCTTCGCACTCGCTGACCTTGACGCTTCCATTGCGGCTGCGCCAAGCGGGGCATCAGCGCTTCGCTTTATCGGGCACGCCGACCGATTGCGTGATGATGGCGGGCATCCACATCATGAAAAACCAGCTGCCCGATCTGGTGATCTCCGGCGTCAATCGCGGCTTCAATGTCGCGGACGATGTCACCTATTCGGGCACCGTGGCCGCTGCCATGGAGGGCGCGGTGCTCGGCATTCCTTCCATCGCCATGAGCCAGGCGGTCGGCGGACGCGATGACGAGGCCGCGATCTTCGACTGCGCGGAGAGACATGGCCCGCCACTGTTGAAACGGCTGGTCGAAATCGGCTGGCCGGAAGGCGTGCTGCTCAATGTCAATTTTCCGCCGCTGCCGCCCAGCAAGGTGACGCATGTGGTCGTCTCGTCCCAAGGACAGCGAGACCAATCGATGCTGCGCCTGGACGAACGCGTGGATGCGCGCGGCCGCACCTATTTCTGGGTCGGGTTCAAGCGCATCTTCACCGATCCCGAGCGCGGCACGGATCTGCACGCCATCGCCGAAGGCTGCATCTCGGTGACGCCGCTCCATATGGATTTGACCGAGCATCGCGAGAGACAGCGCCTGTCAGAACAACTGGAAGGGTCGCTCGCCGCACTGACGCGCGGGCCGCGCAAGAGCTCCGCCGTCGTCAAACCGCGCAAGAAAAGCAGCGGACGGGTGCGCCGCGCCGCCAAGGGTTAATGCTTTCTGAATTTCGATGGTTAGGAATTGGCTAACCATTGTCGATGATCATCGGGTCCCGGATTCAGATTTCGCTAACGCTTTGCGAATGGGACGCGACTTTCGATGACCGAACAACGCTCTTACGGTTCTGCGCTTCGCGGAGCGGCCTTCCTTCTATCCCTGCTCCTTGCCGGTTGCGCCGGAGAGGCCGAGAAACCCTCGCAAGCGGCTGCGTACACTCCGGCGCCCGCGTCCTATTTCACCGTCAAACTGCGTCCCGGCGATTCCCTTTCCGAAGTCGCCCAGCGCTATGACGTGAAGAAGGAGGACCTTCTGGCGCTCAATGAAATCCCCAACCAGGACCGAATCATCGTCGGCAGGGATTTGCGCGTGCCCGCCTATGGCCATCTGCGCGAAGAGCACGTGGCGCGGCCCGCTTCGGTTTCGCGCAGCGAGCTCCCGCCGGTTGCGCAAATGCGTGCGAAACGCACCCCGGCGCAGAGCGAAGGGGCGATTCCCATCCCCAAGCCACGGCCCGACGATGCGGAGCCGGCGCAACAAGCCTCTTGGTTCGATTACGACTGGCTGCATTCGTTCACCGGCACGCAAAGCGCGGCCGATGCCGCCAGCGCGCCGAAATTGCTCTGGCCCGTCCAGGGGAAAATCATCTCGAATTTCGGCGCGAATGCATCAGGGGAGCGCAATGACGGCATCAACATTCTCGCCTCCCGCGGGACTCCCGTCCATGCCGCGGCTCCAGGGACCGTGGCCTATGTCGGCGAAGAGCTGAAGAATTACGGCAAGCTGGTGCTGATCCGGCATGAGGATGGCTATGTCACCGCCTATGCGCATTCCGACGCGGTGACCGTGAGCGTCGGCGATAGAGTCGCCCGGGGTCAGACAATTGGTTATGCCGGGGCGACCGGAGATGTCAGCCAGCCGCAGCTGCATTTTGAGCTTCGCCAGGGCACCAAGGCGCTCGATCCCAAACCCTATCTCGTCGCGTCCAAGTAGCGAAGAATCAGTCCAGCGTCTTGCCCAATGCGCCGGCCAGATCCTGGATGAACTGCCAGGCGACGCGTCCGGAGCGCCCGCCGCGGCCGGCCGCCCAGGCAATCGCCCGTTCGCGTAAGGCGTCCGGCTTCAGCTTCAGATTGAAGTGTTCGGCGTAACCCGCCACCATGGCTAGATATTCGTCCTGGCCGCATTGATGAAAGCCGAGCCATAGGCCGAACCGGTCGGAGAGCGAGACCTTCTCCTCGACCGCCTCGGAAGGGTTGATCGCAGTGGAGCGCTCGTTCTCCATCATGTCCCGCGGCATCATGTGGCGGCGGTTCGAAGTGGCATAGAACAGCACATTGGCGGGGCGGCCTTCGACGCCGCCCTCGAGCGCGGCTTTCAGCGATTTGTAGCTGGTGTCGTCGCGGTCGAACGACAAATCATCGCAAAACAGCAGGAAGCGCCGGTCCACCCCCCTTAAGCGCCTCAGGAGCAGGGGCAAAGAGACGATGTCTTCGCGATGGATCTCGATCAAGGCGAGGCGTCCACGCGGGTTTTGGCGGGTCACTTCCGCGTGCACGGCTTTGACCAGCGAGCTCTTGCCCATGCCACGGGCGCCCCACAGAAGCGCATTGTTGGCGGGGAGCCCGGCGGCAAAGCGCCTTGTGTTTTCGTAGAGCGTGTCGCGGGCGTTCTCGATGCCCTTGAGCAGCGCCAAGGGAAGCGCGGCAACCTGCGCCACGGGCATCAGGCGTGCTTCCTCGGCCTCCCAGACGAAGACATCGGCGGCTTCCGCCATCGCGGCCCCGCTTTCGGGACGCGGGCTGCGCCGCTCGAGGGCCGCGGCGATTCGCTCCAGAAACTCCTCGATCCTGACAAAGTCCTTGCTCATGGGGTTTGCGTAACCTAGGCCCTGTTTACATAGTCGTCCCGGCCGCGACGCTGCCGATTTTGGCCCAGTGCCAGGAGCGAGGAGCACCGTGGACGTTCAGTCCACAAGCGGCGAGCGACACGGCAATCGGCCAAAAGCGGCGCGTCCCTTCGGGTTGCGGCGAAAATCGTCCTCTGGTTCGTCGAAGCACTCAACCGTATTTCCCCATACGCTTTTCGCGCTTCTCCTGCCATAGGACGATTTTCGCGCGCAACGCGGCTCGCGAGGACTATGTAAACAGGGCCTAAGCCCCGGTGGCGCAATCGGGGAATTCGAATTTCTCCACCCGGTGGCCGATAAACACATAGCCCTGCGGATCCAGGCGAATGCGGCGCTCGGTGTCGGTGAGCGTGAGGATCTTATAGGTTCCTTCCACCTTGGCCGCATCGCCATTGATCTGTTCGGATACGAGTTGCTCGAGATCGCCGGTCACCGACCAGGTGCCCGATTCGGTCTGGTAGCCGATGAAATTCCCTCCCTCGCATTTGCGGAATTCCTCGCGGAACGTTCCGTCGGCGCGAAATTCGATCAGCGACATCACATTGGGCTCGTCAGGCTGGAAAGGGCTGTACCAGATGCCGACCAGCGTCGGCTCCGCGACGGACGGCATTGCCAAGCCGCAAGACATGACGGCAGCCAGGAACAGAGGGGTCTTCTTGCGCATGCCGGTGTCGCGCTTTGCGCTCAGATACCCTGACCTTCGACGGATTTGGTAAGCTCGCGGATGCGATCCGCCACGCCGTCAATGAAAGGATTGATCGCTTTGGCTTGGCGATAGGCATCCAAGGCGTGCGGTTTGTCGTTGTACTCTTCGAGCATCGAGCCGAGCTCGGCCAAAGCCGCGAAATTCTTCGGCTGCAAGGCGAGCGTGCGGCGCAGCGAGTTCAACGCGTCTTCGTAATCGTCTTTCTGCGCTGCGAGCGTCGCCCGACGATGCCATGCTTCGGCGAATTCGGGCGCGATGGTCGTAAGTTTCTGTGCGATTTCGCGCGCCGTATCGAAGTCATGGGCTTCCATCGCCTGATCCGCCCGCTTCAACAAAAGACTCGCACTCGGGCTTTCCGAGTGGGCCCAGCGGGCCTTGAGCTCACGTTCGATCGCACGAGCGCCGCGTTGATCGGGCGCCTTGGCGAGTTTCGCCAGAAGCTGCTCGTCGGTTTCCGGCGGTTTGGGCGGCGGTCGATTCGGCCGCGCGGCCTGATTCTGCGGCGGTTGAACCGGGCTGCCGTCCGGCGGCCCCTTGGGCGGCACATCGCCGAGCCCGGGCGGCGGAAGCAGCTGCAAATCCGGCACCTGCTCTTGCGGCGGTATCTGATGGGGGTCTACGGCCCCGGCGTCGGGCTGGGGCCTTGGTGAGGGCGAAGGCTGTGCCCACGCGGCGGAGGCGATGGGCACGACGAGCACGAAGCTCAGAAGCATCTGGCGCATGGCGCCATGCTAGCCAAAAACAACCCGAGTGGCGATAGGAGAACGGGCTTTCGGGGGGACCAAATTGTGACGCCGCGTAACCTTGCCGCGGCTTAAATACGCAGCCTAACCTTGCCGCGCCTTGAACCGGGGGTTCTTTTTGTTGATGACGTAGACTCGTCCCTTGCGCCGGATGACGCGGCAGTCCTTATCGCGCTTTTTCAACGAGCGCAGAGAATTGCGCACTTTCATCGTCGTCTCCGGTGTTAAACTGGCATAAGGCTGCCGAAAGGGGCGGGAAACTATGCATCGCCAGGCGGGCTGTCAACCACCCGGGCGCGACAGCCCTCCCATTAGGGTAAAGCCAGACTAGCGTCTGTAGGAGAGGGGCATGGATCTAAGTTTACCCGTCACGCTCACGGTGGTGACGCTGAGTTTCGCTGTTTTCGGTTTTGCGAATTGGCGGGCCCGTCAGCCGGCCGAGCCGCTCAAGGTCCGGATGATCAACTACCATGTGGTCCAGATGGCCTGTATCATCGTTATCCTTCTCATGATTGCGCATTTGATCACGATTTTTGCCGGCCATCCTTTGGCCGGCCCGCAGCAGCCCGGCGGATTGTGACGATGATTTTTCGCGGCGCTCGCTTGGCAGTCCTGGCAGCGGCATTCGTGACCCTTGCCGGCACGATGACGAATGCCGCCCCCGCTCCGGTTGCGCCGCCTGAGGAAGAGGCGCGGTTCCATGCCTTCATCCGCGACTTTCGTGCCGAGGCGTTGAAGGCGGGGATCATGCTCGCGACGTATGACCGCGCAGTCTCGACCATTGATCTCAATCCAAAGGTCGAGGAGCTGAACGAGAAGCAGCCGGAATTCGTGCGGCCGATCTGGGACTATCTCGCCGGTGCGATCACCGATGCGCGCGTGAGCCGCGGACGGGATCAGATGGCGGCCCATGCGCAGCTCTTCGCGCGGCTGCAAGATGGCTATGGCGTGCCGCGAGAAGTCCTCACCGCGATCTGGGGATTGGAAACCGGCTATGGCCAGAACGAAGGCTCGTTCAACCTGTTCGAGGCTTTGGCGACGCTCGCCTATGACGGTCCGCGCATGGAATATGGCAGGCGTCAATTCATCGCGGCGTTGAAGATTGCCGAGGTCGAAAGCCGCGATCCGACCACCATGACGGGCTCCTGGGCGGGGGCCTTTGGCCACACGCAATTCGTGCCCACCACATTCCTGGAGCACGCCGTGGATGGCGACGGCGACGGCAAGCGCGATCTGTGGAATTCGCCGGCCGATGCACTCGCTTCGGCGGCCAATTATCTCAAAGAGTCGGGGTGGCGGCCGGGCGAGTCATGGGGAGAGGAAGTGCAACTCCCTGCTGGCTTCGCCTATGAGCAGGCCGAAGCGAGCTTGCGCAAGCCCATCGCGGAATGGGCGAAGCTCGGCGTGCGCAATGCCGCGGGGGGGGCCTTGCCGGACAGCGCGGAAGAGGCCGCCATTCTGCTCCCCGCAGGGTATCGCGGGCCCGCTTTTCTGGTGCGCAACAATTTCAACGTCATCCTGCGTTACAATTCCGCGACCGCCTATGCGTTGGCGATCGGGCTTCTTTCGGACCGGCTGAAAGGGGCTGGCATCGTCCAGGCGAAATGGCCGGTCGACGAAGTCCCGCTCGATGAGGCGAGCCGGACCGCCTTGCAGGAAGGTCTCACGGATCTGGGCTTTTCGACGGGGGGCGCGGACGGCGTCCTCGGACGCCGCACCCAGCAGGCGATCCGCGACTATCAGAAATCACGCGGCCTGCCGGCGGACGGTTTCGCCACGCCCGCTCTTCTCACCCAGATCCTCAACGAGCGCGGCGCGAAGCCGCCGTCAGGTCAATAAGACCGTCAAGATCTAGACCTATCCGTTATTCGTGCACAAAGATGCGGTCACGCGCCGGATGCTGCACTGTAAGAATAACCGCCTCATCGCCAGGTTCGTTGACCGAGTAATAGACAAGATACTTATACTTTCTTGTCACGAGTTTGCGGACACCCTCGACTGACTGAAGCCGTCCGAGGGAGGGGAAAAGAACGAGGCTCTGCAGCGACTCCAGAATCGCGGCGCGAACATTTTCCGCTGCGCTTGGGTTTCAGCGCGAATGTAATCGGCGATATCCGTGATGTCCTGAACCGCGCGCGAAGTAAAGCGAAGCTTCATGGGTCGAAGCGGCGGAACGCAGCCTCAACCTCCACATCCGTAGCGAATTCGCCGCGCTTGGCTTGGGCAAGGCCGTACAGCACAGCGGACATATGTGCCGGATCGACAATTTCCGGTTCCCCGCCATGCGCGGCAAGATGCAGCATGGCGCGTGCAATTTCGTCCTGGCTGTCGGCCGGCAGGCGGCGCACCGTCTCGAGAGCTTTTTCCAAGAGCTTGGTCATGGTGCAAGGATACATGCATACACGCCTAGGCCACAATATTCCGTGTACGGCGTGTCAGGGACTCATTCTCACCAGCAGCGAGGTGTGCGGCGTGAGGAACACGACATAGCGCTGGTTCGCGGTGCTGAGATTCTGATGCCACCAAAGGTCGCGCACGTGGCGCGGGCCGTCGATTCCCAGCTGCTGCCATGAAACCGCCACGGCGGCGCTCTGATCGCCGCGATTGAAGAAAGCGGCCGCCGTCGATCCGTCCGCCAAAGGACGCGCCCAAACTTCCGTCGCGCCATTTTGCGAAACGCGTTTTCCCTGCCTGCCCAACGGGTCCTGATCGATGGCGATGACTTCCGCATTCGTCAGAGCGGAGACCGTCTCGCGCGTCATGATCCGCACGTCGTTTCCAAGCATGAAGGGAGCGGCCAGCACCGCCCACAGATTCAGCTGCGTGCGGTATTCGTCCGGCGTCATCGCGCCATTGCCGGTTTGCAGGAGGCCCGGATCGTTCCAATGGCCGGGTCCTGCGAAAGCTTCCTTGCCGTTCTGACCGAAGCCGGCTTCCGTGATGGATTGCCAATCGGGTTCGAGATCGCGTCCGGTACGCCAGAGATTGGCGCCGGTCTTCGCACCCCATTGTGCAACATCGAAGGCGCCATTCTGGCTTATGGCCAAAGCGATCTCGCGGCCCGATGCACGCAGAGCCGCCGCCATTTTCTCAAAGGCGGCCCGCTGTTCCGCCCGGGTGCCATAGATCCCATCGGCGCCGCACATATCATAGATGAGGTAATCGACTCCCCAGGAAGCGAAGGTCTCCGCGTCTTGGGCTTCATGTCCAAGGCTGCCTTCGAACCCGTTGCAGCTCTTGGCCACCGCCGAGGTCTGAAGCCCGAATTTCAATCCTTTGGAGTGGATGTAATCGCCGAGCGCCTTCATGTCGGGAAATTTCTCGTTGCCGCGGAGCGCGCCCTTGGCATCGCGCATCCCTTGCCAGCCATCGTCGATTTCGACCGTGACATAACCGGCGGTCCGCAGGCCCGCCTCGTCCAGACCTTCGGCCGCCTGGCGGATCACATCGTCGTCGATGTCGGTGCCGAGTTTTTCGCGGCTCGCCCAGCCCATGGGCGGCGTCTGCGCAAGATTGTTCGGCGCCACCTCGCGCGAGGATGATGCTGACGGTGTTGGGACCATGGGAACTGCCGGAAGCGCGCGCGGAGGCGCCGGAAAGGCCTCCGGCGGAGGGGGCGGAGGAGTGAGCAGAGCCACCGGCGGCTCGTTCCGTCCGGGAAGGGCAGGAACAAGCGAGGGCGCGAGGGTTGAGGCCAGCGGCGCCTCCATCGAGCCGGCACGCCGCGCGGTCAGCGTGAAGATGCCTTGGCCCTCATCGAGGCTCGCGAGCTCCAGCCCATCGCCGGTCAGCACGCCGCTGTAATGAATGGTGACATAGGGCGCTCCCGGGATGACGAGCGTGAATGCGATGCTCGTGCCCGTCTCCTTCACGTCGAACAACGGCCAATCATCGGCGCCGACATGCATGGTTCCGCGGTTGCCGGTGAAGACAAGCGCCGCTTCTATCGGAGCAGCCGAGCCGGGACTGGCCTGTTGCGCGGCCCAGCGGCCCTCGAGCACGCGGGGCAAGGCGCTCGCGGTATCCCCGATCGGCGGTGGAGCGAGCGCCGCAGAAGGAATCACGGGTTGGAGCGATGCTGTTTGTGTTTGCCCATCGCGATGCGCCGTCATGGTGAAGATGCCATGGCCTTCCTCGGAACTGACCAGGCGGATTTCGTCGCCAGCGCGTGCACCGGCGTAATGAACCGACACATAGGGCGAGCCGGGGATGACCAGCGTGAACGAAAGACTCGTTCCGCTCTCTTTGACGTCGAATAGCGGCAGTTCGTCCGCGTCCATGCGCAGGATTCCGGTGAGCGCGCCGGCGCCCTGCGTGAAGATGAGGATCGCGGCAGTCGGGGCGGGCTGGTCGGAGTTCGCCTGTTCGCCCGTCCACTGCCCTTCAAACCCGCTTTCGGCAGCGGCGTCCGCCGAGCGAAGCGGGCTGATCGCCGTCAACACAACCACAACCCATAGGCCAATGCGAAGAAGAGGGCTCATGCTCCACTTTCCATGGTGGGGAGGATATTTTTTCGATCTAACCCGGAGAAATTCCGAGGAATCCTAGGTAGACTGTGCGCATTCCACCACCTCGTGAGGAGTTTCCGATGGCGATTTCCATGTACCGCGCTTCCGTACCGGTCTTTCTGCAGTTCCTGCCCGCCATGTCCGCGTGCCTCGACAAGGGGGCCGCCTATGCCGCGGCCAAGAAATTCGACCCTGCCGTCCTGCTTCAGTCGCGGCTCTTCCCCGACATGCTTCCGTTGGTGCGCCAGGTTCAGATTGCCTCCGACTTTGCCAAGAATACCGTTTCGCGCCTTGCCGGGGTCGCTCCGCCGAAATTTGACGATGTCGAGACCACCATCGATCAGCTCAAGGTTCGGATCACCAAAACGCTCGACCACGTCAAAGAGTTCAAGCCCAGCCAGATCGATGGGTCGGAAGAACGTGACATCACCATCCCGATGGGCGACCAGACGCGCAGCTTCAAAGGCGAGAATTATCTAACCGGCTTTGCGCTGCCGAATTTCTTCTTTCACGCCACCACGACCTACGCGATCCTGCGCCACAATGGGGTGGAGATCGGCAAAGGCGACTTCATGCGCGCGCCGGGGTAGAAGCGGGCAAAACCTGCTTTACGGATGGTAACTGGGAAGAGAATCCCGCCCGGAATTCATCCGCGGTTCAGCTTCGCCATGAGATAAGGTTAGGCTGGCGCTTTGAAAAAGGGCAGGCCAGGGAGCATATCTTGCTGTGGCGTGAGCAATGTAGGAGTCGGTGATGCGCAAATCCGCAAGGATGATTTTCGCAATTACAACTTTGGGTTTGCTTGCCGGCTGCGCCATGCAGCCCGTCGGTCCCACGGTCCGAGTCTTTCCCGCGCCCTACAAGCCTTTCGAAGTGTTCCAACAGGATCAGTACGAATGCGGCCAATATGCCAGCAGCCAAGTCGCCGGCATGGCGGATCGAGCCAATAATCGCGCGCTCGGCAGTGCCGCCATTGGAACGGCGCTCGGTCTCGCCCTCGGTGCGGCGACGGGCGATGGCCATGCCGCGACCTTCGGCGCAGTCTCGGGTGCTGCCATCGGCGGCACCATCGGTGCGGATCAATCCGAGCGCGCCGGCTTCAGCCTGCAGCGCCGCTACGACATCGCCTTTTCGCAATGCATGTACTCTCGAGGCAACCAGGTGCCGGGGTTCCAGCGTTCTGCCGCGCC
>JAXDMY010000158.1:0-3994 GCA_034665805.1 Alphaproteobacteria bacterium | reverse complement strand
AAATGGGTATGCGCGCCCACATCGCAGGTCATGATGCCGTCGCTCGGCAGAACGTCGCGCAAGACGGCCAGAGCGCCTTTCGGCCCAAATCCCTGGTTGGATGGGCGCAATTTCTCGAACATCGCGGCGCGGCGTTCGGCCATCGCCCCGAGGTCCCAATCATTCGAGACGGGTTTGACGGCAAGCATCGCCGAGAGCGATGCGCCGATATCGCCCACCGCGTCCACCGCGAGCGTGTAGGCCTCCCGGTCTATGTCGGCCGGCTCGACATCAAAGCTGACGAGAGCTGCGGATTTGGGCATCCAGGATTCATAATTGAATTCCACCGGATCGTAGCCGACGGCCAGCACCAGATCGGCCTGCTGATGGGTGAGACCGACTTTGTCGCTGAGGGCGTGGAAGAGGATTCCGGCATAGCAGGGATGGTCCTCGGGCAGCATGCCTTTCGCCATGGGCGTCAGCACGACGGGTATCCTGTGCTTCTCGGCGAGGCCGCGAATTTGGTCTTGCAGTTTTGCCTGCACGGCGCCCAGGCCAACCGCGAGGATGGGCTTGCGCGCTTTGGCGAAGAGATCGGCGGCGCGTTTCAGCAAGACGGGATCGGCGGGAGAAGCGGCGTTGGGCGGAATAAAATGGACGGATTCGCGCTCCGCCCTCTCGGCAGACATTCCGACCGGCAGCCCGACATGCACCGGGCCGGGGCGTCCTTGAAGCGCGATTTGGGCCGCATCGAAGAGCACCGACTTGACGGCATCGGCGCGCAGCCGAGTCGTCTTTTTCGTCAGTGGACGGAACAAAGCCTGGTGGTCGATGCCCATCTGCGTGGTGCGGCCGCGCATCGACGCGGGCATCTCATCGGTGAAAGCGAGCATCGGCGAACGGTCGAGCAGCGCGCCGCCGACGCCGGTGGCCAGATTCGTCGCGCCCGGACCGAACGTCCCGAAACAGGCGCCGGGCGTGCCCGTCAGCCGGCCGCAGACGTCAGCCATCATCCCGGCCGCTCCCTCATGAGTGGTCAGGATGAATTCAATGCCATCGGCTTGGCGCAGCGCTTCCATGTAGTCGACCCAGCCGCCGCTCGGCACGCCGAAGACATATTTCACGCCAAGCTCGCGCAGAGCCTCCACGAAAGCGGCAGCGACAGTTTGCTCCTTCGGAATGGTCTGTGAGCTCAACGTTCTTCAGCCCGTCTGGGTTTTTATGGCCGTCTGTCCGAACAGAATCTTGGCGGCATCGTCCGTGACAACCGGCGTTATGTTCACGGCTTTGCCCTTCTCATAGGCGCGAATGGTAGCCGGCCGCGCCGCGATCTCCGCCTTCCAGCGCTTGAGGTTGGGAAAATCGTCGATGTTCTGTCCCTGCCGCTCGGGCTGGACCCAGGGATATGAGGCCATGTCGGCGATGGTATAGGCCTCGCCGGCAAGGAAACGCCGCGCATCGAGTCGCCGGTCCATGACTCCATAGAGGCGGTTGGTCTCTTTTAGGTAACGTTCGATCGCGTAGGGGATCTTCTCCTTCGCGTAGAGACGGAAGTGATGGTTCTGCCCCGCCATCGGTCCCAAGCCGCCCATCTGCCAGAACAGCCATTCGATCGCTTCCGTCCGGCCGCGCAAATCGGCAGGCAAGAATTGTCCCGTCTTCTCGCCGAGATAGAGCAGGATGGCTCCGGATTCGAAAACCGAAAGCGGCGCACCGCCATCGGCCGGCGCGTGATCGACCATGGCCGGGATACGGTTGCTGGGCGAAATGCGAAGGAAGTCCGGCGCGAATTGTTCGCCCTTGCTGATGTTGATCGGCTTGATCGTGTAGGAAAGATTGGCCTCTTCGGCAAAGAGCAAAATCTTGTAGCCGTTGGGCGTGGTCCAGAAATACATGTCATACATAAGCGGTCTTTCTCAATCACCGATCGGGAAGGGCATGGCGGCCGAGGCCATCGAAGAGATCGAGGCAACGTCCGAACCATTCCGTGATCGGATCATCGTCGGCAATGAGAGCAAAGCGGCTCACCATACGCGCCCATTGAAAGGCGCCGAAGACGAGATAATCGGCGTAAAGCGGCGCTTGGCCACCCAGCCAGGGCTGCGCCGTGAGCGCGGTGCGCAAGGGTTGCAGGCCGGCGCGAAACGCCGCCACACGTGTCTCTCGCCCCGCCTGGACCTCTTCGAGGGGCCGCCCGAAGCGCTTTTCGCGGCTGCTACGGAAGTAAGCTTTGTCGGATTCATGGAGCTGCGAATAGATGTCCAAGAGCACCAGATCGATCACGCCGCGATGCAGCGAGTCCGCCGTCCAACTCTGGACGAACAGCGTCAGATTGCGTCCCGCCCCGCCCCCGAAAAGCGAGGGCAGGCGCGGATAGCTGTCCTCGAGGTAATTCGCGATGGCCCAGGAGTCCGAGACGATCCGGCCGGAATCGCTGATCACGGGAACGGTTTTCTGCTTGCCGTCGAGAATGGTCGCGATGTCCGAGAAGCGCAGCGGAACTGCTTCGCAGGGAAGATTCTTGTGGGCGAGCGCCATGCGGGTACGCCAGACATTCGGGCTGAAGGATCGCCCCTCCGCACCGACGAGCTCATAAAGCGTGATCATGTCCTTAGCCATTCTGCCTAGTGACCCAGACGCAACGAGCGCCTAGAGCCCAAGCAATAGTCCATAATGCGCGCCGACGCCAAATGATTGGGAATCAACGATCAAACAAGCACCTATGCGCGTATAAGAGTGTTGTACGGCCGGCATTGGAGCCTCAATATCGGCCCTGCGAGGGAGCTACGACTCGGGGATGATCCTTCGGATGAGCGCGCTCTGCAGGGATTGTCTGGCCGATGTGGCGGGTGAACAGGCGCATTGCTCCTTGTGTGGGGGGACGCGTGTCATCGCCCATCCCGAACTCGACACGCTGGCAATCGCTCATGTCGATTGCGATGCGTTCTACGCCGCCGTGGAAGAACGCGACGATCCCACGCTGAAGGGCAATCCGCTGATCGTCGGGGGCGGGAGGCGCGGCGTGGTCCTGACGGCGAATTATGCGGCGCGCAAGTTCGGCGCCAAATCGGCGATGCCCATGTTCCAGGCGTTGAAGCTCTGTCCGCAGGCGATCATCGTAAAGCCGAATATGGGCAAATACTCGCTCGTGGCGCGGGAAATCCGGGCGCTTCTTTTGACCGCGACGCCGCAAGTCGAGCCTTTGTCCTTGGACGAGGCCTATCTCGATCTCTCCGGGACGGCACGGTTACACGGCATGGCGCCGGCGAAGACCATGGCGAGACTTGCCAATCAAATCGAACGATCCGTCGGCATCACGGTTTCGGTAGGTCTCTCCTACAACAAATTTCTTGCCAAGCTCGCTTCGGATCTTGATAAGCCGCGCGGGTTTGCCGTCATCGGATGCGGCGAAGCCAAGAGTTTCCTGCGCGACAAGCCGATCGGGATGATCCGCGGTGTCGGACCCGCGCTCGAGGCGCGGCTCATCAAGGATGGCATCTCGCGCATCGCTCAGCTTCAGGACGCCGATGCGCGAGAGTTGACCGCGCGCTATGGCGAAACGGGATTGTGGCTTCACCGCGTAGCCTTGGGAGAAGACTCTCGCAGCGTGAACCCCGACGGCGAGGCCAAGAGCCTGTCGGCGGAGACCACATTCGAGACCAATGTTTCGAATCTGGCGGAATTGGAACGCATCTTATGGGACCAGACCGAACGCGTATCGGCGCGCGCCAAGGCGGCCGGGATCGGCGGGCGCACCATCACGCTGAAACTGAAAAACGCGTCGTTTCGCATCAAGGCGAGGAGCGCGACGCTCGAGCGTCCGACACAATTGTCCGATGTGATCTTTCGCGTCGGGCGGGTCCTTCTGGCTCGTGAAGCGCTCGGAACGTCCTATCGTCTACTCGGTATTGGCCTCAGCCAAATCTGCCCGGCCACAGAATGCGATCCCCCCGATCTTCTGGACCAATCAGCAGCCCGCCGTGCCTCGGTCGAACGCGCGATCGACAATGTCCGT
>JAXDMY010000157.1:0-2793 GCA_034665805.1 Alphaproteobacteria bacterium | reverse complement strand
CGCCGAAACCGAGCAGGCCGCCGGCGTTGCGCCGTCCCATCAGCTCCGAGAAGAAGGCGAAGGAGATGCGGCCGACGAAGCCGAACACGGTCAGCAGGATCATCATCTTGGAGGCTTCCTGCGGCGTCACCTTCAAAAGCAGCACGAACAGCGACGGCGCCCAGAGCGTGATGCCGTAGACACCGGTCTGGGCGCCGGCATTGCCGAGCCAGGAGACGATCAGGCTGCGCGGATATTTGAACAAATCGAGCCAGTTGCTCTTGATGATCGGCCCGGCATCGGCAGCCGTCGGCAGCGGCAGCGCGGCCGGTTCCATCTGCAGCGCCCAGGCCAGCGAGTTGCGCGCTTCTTCGTAGCGGCCCTGGCGGCAGAGCCAGCGCGGCGATTCCGGGACCCAGAGCCGGACCAGCAGCACGAGCAGCGCCGGCAGCACACCGATCGCAAACAGCAGCCGCCAGTCGCCGCTGCCCACGTTAGCGCCGAGCACGGCGCCAAGGCCGGTGCCGAGCGGGATGACACAGGTGACGAGGCCGCCGACCCAGCCGCGCTTGGAGGAGGGCATGAATTCCTGCACCAGCGGCAGGTCCACGCAATAGAGTCCACCCACGCCTACGCCGACGAAAAAGCGCATGATCGAGAGGTAGATCCAGCCATTGTCCGGGATAAAATACAAAAGGCCGGTGGCGATCGAGAAGTTCAGCACGGTGCCGATAAAGACCTTGCGGCGGCCGATGCGGTCGGCAAGCCAGCCCCAGGCATAGGCGCCGATGATGGCGCCGACGCCGGAGCTCATCAGCACGATGGCGGACTGGCCGAAGGTGAGCTTCCACGGCCCGATCAGGAAGGCGAGCACAAAGCCGATCAGGAAGTAGTCGAAAAATTCCAGCGCATCGCCGATGATGGCGGCGGCAAGGATTTTGATCTGGTTGCCGGTCAGCCTTGTGCGTCGATCGAGTATCTCGAACATGGCGTTTTTTCCCCTTGGCGCATGTTCTTTTTTGAGCGGGTGTCGCGCCTGCACTCCGCCGTGCGGGAAAGCTACCCTGTCGACGCGGCGAACGGAAGCCCGGGGGACGCGGGGCATCTGCGCACAAAAAAGGCGCGATCCCGCAAAATCAAAGCCGAAGCTGGACCATCCCTTAGATTGCGGATGATGATGGGTTCGCGTGCAACTGATCCTCCAAACCGCTGTCGCGTCCAGATTCAACGGGGACCAAGGGCGGTCGGGGGCGATAGAGGCCATTTATTTAACGTTTGCCGCTAGGATCGCTTCAACGGGGTTATCAGGGCCGAAATTGATGGAAGAGAGACGAAAGCACCCGCGGACCGAAATCGACGCGCCGGCTTACGTGTCGTCGGGCGGTTCCGTCATGAGTTGCACGGTCCGAAACATCTCGCCCGAGGGCGCCGCCATCGACGTCGAGAACCCGGCCTTCGTACCCGCGCAATTCCGCCTGGTGATGGCGAGCGACTCCTCGGTCCATGAATGCCGGATCGCCTGGATCCAGCAAAACCGGATCGGCGTGACTTTCGATGCAATGCCACAAGGACTGCAGCGCCAGGACAAGTGAATCGGGGTTTTAGCGCTTCAACAGTGTCTGGATTTTCTTGTCCAGTTCCTCGAAGGTCATGGCGCCCTTGAACATCTCACCATTGATGAAGAAGGTGGGCGTCGCATAGACCTTCAATTCCTCATTGGCGAATTTCTGATCGGCGGAAATCTTGTCGAGCAGGGCCTGATCTTTCTCGCAGGCCTCGACCGCCTGTTCGTTCATTCCCACCTGCCGGCCAACCCAATTCAGGGTCTCGAGCGTCTGCGCCACCAGCCGATCCTGCTGCTTGAACAAGGTCTCGATGGCGCCGAAATATTTGGCGGGTTCGTCACGGCCGATGCAGCGCGCCAGCATCGAGGCCGCCAGAGCCTTGATGTCGAGCGGGAAGTCCCGAAACACGAAACGCACCTTGCCGGCATCGGCGTATTTCGACTTCAGCATTGGAAAAACGTTTAGGCCGAAGTCCGCGCAATGCGGGCAGGTCATCGAGGCGTATTCGACGATGGTCACCGGCGCCTTTGCGGGTCCAACCGCCATGTCGGGCAGCGCCATCGGCTTTGCGACAAGTGCTGCGGTTGCGCTTTGCATCTTGGCGTCTTCTGCCTTGGCGACGCCGATCGGATGCAGCGGCGCAAACCCGGCGAGCGCGGCCAGCGACAAGATAGCGGCGAAGGCGTGGCGGATAGCGGTCAACGGCCTGCTCCAGAGCGGCGATGGGCCGCTCAAAATGAAGCCGTTCGCTAGCTTGAAACGACACCGCTGGCAATGGCAGGCGTGCGCCGCGACGATTGACTAGGCGTTCCTGGCGGAAGACTGTCTGCATGATTGGCTGGCGGGCCCAAAAAGCCCTTTTTTAACCAGCCACAGATAGGCTCCTGACAATCACGGGCCGCTTTAGAGGCAAGGATGATCCTGAGCACACACGCAATCGTCGGCGGCGCTCTCGCCAGCCTGTTTCCCTCTCATCCCGTGGCTATCATAGCCGCAGGCCTTGCGAGCCATTTTGCAATCGATGCGATCCCGCATTGGGATTATCGCCTCCGATCCATCTCGGTCGCGCCCGGCGCGCGCAACCGGCTGACACTGGACGGACCGCTATTGCACGACCTGGCTTTGATAGGTCTGGACGGTTGTGCGGGACTGGCGCTGGCGATCGGCTTGTTCGCTACACCTGCGACGGTGGCAGCAATTGTGCTGGGGGCTTTGGCGGCAACGTTGCCTGATCCGCTGCAATTCGTGC
>JAXDMY010000156.1:0-3353 GCA_034665805.1 Alphaproteobacteria bacterium | reverse complement strand
AGCGATGCGTTACGAAATGAATCACCGAACTCCAGGCGAAGATTTTCGTAGACAGCTCTTTAAATATCAGACTGAACTCATGGAGTATCTGTCGCCGGAGTGGGCCAAAAGACTGAGGCAGTATCATCAGGACATTTTGCTTAACCACCCGTTTAATGATGCGAGAAACGCAGGCTGATACGATTTCAATAGGGCCCCTTTATATCGGAGCCTTTCGGACGGTTTGGCGGACTGCTACCATGGCAGGCCTCATTCATGAGCTCGGCACGATGAGACGGCAAATCGCGGCGGCTTTGTGCGTAGGCCTCCTGGGACTTGTCACGGGGCGGGCGACGCCTGCCGCCATCGCAGCGGACTCCGGCAGCGCCGCCAAGGATCGTCCGGTCTATTCCTCGATCAAGGAACTGATGGAATCCATCATCGATCCCTCTGCGGACATACTCTGGGGCGCCGGCGGGACGGTGGTGGACAAAGAGGGCTTTCACGAGCTGGCTCCCAAAACGGACGAACAGTGGCTCGATGTGCGCCGCGCCGCGGTTCGGATTATCGAAGGCGGCAATCTGTTGATGATGCCCGGGCGGGAAGCCGCCCCGGCGGGAACCAAATCGGAGACCCCGGGGGTCGAGCTGGAGCCCGCCGAGATTTCCGCGCTCATCAAGAAGAACCGAAAAGGTTTCGACGGTTTTGCCAAAGCATTGCAAGGTGTCGGCTTGGAAGCCTTGCGGGCGAGTGACACCAAAAATGCCGCTTTGCTGTTGGATTTGGGTGCTCGATTGGACGCTGTCTGCGAGAGCTGCCATCAAACATTCTGGTATCCGAGCGTCGTTGCGCCTCAATCCGCTAGACGCTGACCTCGCCCTTGACGATAATGCCGCCATCTGGCGGTTGGGTCCCTGGCAGGCGCCTGGGATAGGTCCTCTGTCTCGCGTTGGGCGGCGGGAGGTGTGAGATGCGCAATCGACTTCTGAAGTCCCTCGGGGCATCGCTGCTGATCGGGTCGGCGTTCGTATTTTTGAGGCCGGCCGATGTGACCGTCGCGAACGAATCCACCGCCGCATCCGCGAAGTCGCCCGGGCTGAAGACGGTTTGGGGAGACCCCGACCTGCAGGGCATCTGGACCGACGAAACCGACACGCCCTTACAGCGCTCCGCCAAATATGCGAACCAGGAATTTTTCACGCCTGCGCAACGGGCCGAATTGGACAAGGAGCGTTCGGCGCTGCTCGGCCGCGACAAGCGCGTGGAGCGCGGAACCGAGCTCGACGTCGCCGGCGCGTATAGCGCGGTGTTCATGTCCATGAAGCGCACCGGCGCGCGCACCTCGATGATTGTCGATCCGGCCAATGGCAGGATCCCGCCGCTCACGCCGGAGGCCCAGAAGATTGCCGCCTCCGATCGGGAATTTCGCCTCGCTCTGCTGCAAGCAACCGATACCTGCAAGAACAAGTCGGTGGCATGCAACGGCGGCAAATACGACCCGAAGCCTTCGCCCCGACGCACAGACCTTGCTCCCCGCTACAATGCTGCGCGGATGAATCGCCACGACAATCCGGAAGACGGCGCATTGGCGGACCGCTGCTTGACCGGCGGGCTGCCCGAGTTCGGCACCGCCTATGGCGGGAGCTTCCGCCGCATCATCCAGACGCCGGGCGGCGTCACGATGTTCTACGATGTGGGCCAGGGCCAAGGCTGGCAGCGCAACGTGGTCATGAACGGAAGCCCGCATCTGCCGGCCAATATTCGCCAATGGTTTGGCGACTCGCGTGGACACTGGGAAGGCAACACGCTCGTAATCGATGTGACGAATTTCAGTCCCAAAACCGATGTCCAGAACTCGCGCGAGAATTTGCATCTGGTCGAGCGGTGGACTCGGACGTCTTCTACGATGCTCGAATACCAGGTCACGATTGATGATCCCACCGTGTGGACGCGGCCCTGGACCGTCAAACAAGAATTCACCAAACAGAACGACGAGCAGAACAGGATCTATTACGAACCGCGCTGCGTCGAAGGAAATTATGGTTTCGCGGGATTGATGAACGCGGCGCGCGTAGAAGATCGCGCCTTTGCGCAAGGAAAAGGCCCCAACCCGGCGACCAAAGACAACGCCACCGATTTTGTGGGCACCGAACAGGATCCGCTCCAATAACACTGCAAGGCAAAGGAGACCATCATGCGCAGCCGCTTCTCGAGCTCGATGATAGGTATCACCATTGCCGCGAGCGCGGTCAGCGCCGTCATTGTGGTGTCGATCACAAAGATTTCCGCTCAGACTCCCGCCGCGGGCGCAGGCCTGAAGACGCCTTGGGGCGAACCTGATCTGCAGGGCATCTGGACCGACGAAGCCAATACGCCGCTACAGCGCCCCGCCAAATATGCGAACCAGGAATTTTTCACCGAGGTTCAGCGGGCCGAGTTGGACAAGGAACGATCCGCACTGCTCGGCCGCGACAAGCGCGGCGGGCGCGGGACCGAGCTCGATGTCTCCGGCGCGTATAATGCGGAGTTTTCCTCCGTAAGACGCACCGGCGTGCGCACCTCTATGATTGTCGATCCGGCCAATGGCCGAATTCCGCCGCTGACGCCTGAGGCCGTTAAGATCGCCGCCGCCGACAAGGACTTCCGGCTCGCTCTGATGCAGGCGACCGAAACCTGCAAGACCAAATTGCCGGCTTGCAACGGGGGCAAATACGATCCCAAACCCACGGCGCGGCGCGCCGAGTTCCCTGCCCGCTACAACACCGCCCGCATGAACCGCCATGATGGACCGGAGGACGGCGCATTGGCGGACCGCTGCTTGACGTTGGGACTGCCGGAGTTTGGCGCGGGGAACGGCGGCGGCAGCTTCCGGCGAATCGTTCAGACGCCGGGCGGCATTTCGATTGCTTACGATGTCGGCCAAGGGCAAGGGTGGCAGCGCAGCATCGTGATGAACGGCAGCGCGCATCTACCGGCCAATATCCGCCAATGGTACGGCGACTCGCGCGGCCATTGGGAGGGCAATAGTCTCGTCATCGATGTGACCAATTTCAGTCCGAAAACCGATTACCGGGGTTCGCGGGAGAATCTGCATCTGATCGAGCGCTGGACGCGGACCGGCCCAAAGACGCTCGAATACCAAGTCACCGTCGAAGACCCGACGGTGTGGACGCGCTCCTGGACCGCGAAGCAGGAGTTCACCAAGCAGAGCGACGAGCAGAACAGGATTTATTACGAGCCGCGCTGCGTCGAAGGAAACATCGGATTCCCGACAATCATGCGGAACGGGAGGCTGGAAGATCAGGCCTTCGCGCAAGGGAAAGGTCCCGACCCACTGACCCACGACAACGCATCGGGATTTGGCGACGACGATC
>JAXDMY010000155.1:0-7433 GCA_034665805.1 Alphaproteobacteria bacterium | reverse complement strand
CGCATTGCCGATCTTGGCTGCGGGCCGGGCAATTCCACGGCGCTCCTGCGGGCGCGTTGGCCGGAAAGTGAGATCGACGCCATCGACTCATCGGCGGAAATGCTGAGAGAGGCACGTGAAAGCGGCATCGATGCCCGCCTGATTGAGGCCGATATCGCCCAATGGACACCGCAAGCGCCTTACGACGTCATCTATTCAAATGCGGCGCTGCAATGGTTGGGGAACCACGACACGCTTTTCCCGCGGCTGCTCACCTTCCTGCGTCCCGGAGGCGTGCTCGCCGTCCAGGTGCCACGCAATTCCGAAGAACTTTGCGACCGAATCATCCGGCAAGCGATCAGCGATCCGCGTTGGGCCGCGAAACTTGAAGCTGTGCGCGATTTCTGGAATGTGCGCCCGCCGGAATCCTATTACGACCTGCTGGCTGGGCAAACGCGGAGCCTTGATCTTTGGGAGACGCGCTATTTTCATCTGCTCGAAGGCGATGACGCCGTTTTCCGCTGGGGCATGGGTACGGGACTGCGTCCCTTTGCCTCGGCCCTTGATGGACCGCTCCGGAAGGATTTTTTGCTGCAATGCCGCCAGTTGCTTGGCGCCGCCTATCCGATACGTCCGAACGGCAAGACCATCCACCGGTTTTTGCGCCTATTCCTTGTCGTCATCGCCCAATAAAACAGCAGGCCAAACGGCAATCATTACAGACTCGTAATTTTCGTGCGATAGATGAAAAATTAGTAACAAGGCTGTGGTTCGGCTTCTGGGCATATTCTGAGTGTCAACCAGGGAGGCCGTTTATGGCTAATGATTCAGTGAAGTCACTTGATGTTGCCCTTGCTCACATTAATCAAGACCGTCGCGGATTTCTCAAGACGCTGATCGTCGGCTCGGCTGTGTCAGCCGTTGCGGCGATTCCGCTGATGACCACAGAGTCGATGGCTGCAGACGACGGCTGCCCCGAAGGACAGAAAAAGAATAAGAAGGGCGAGTGTGCGGTTCCGAAGAAGAAGGCTGAATAATCAGCACGAATTTCGGTTTCTTTGAAAATTCCGTTTGTGGGATTGCGGTCGTGTGCCCTATTCAAGGGCGCACGACCGTTCTCTTTTCTTGACCATCAATCCTGATGCCAAACCCGACAACAAATCCGGTTGTTCTCCTTTCGCCGGTGGAGAACGGTTATGTCGCCTATGATCCCGTCTCCGACCGGCTGCACCATCTCAATCCCGTCGCCGCGCTGATTGCCGAGCTGTGCGACGGCAGCCGGAGCATTGACGACATCCGCGCACTTGCCGGGCCCCTCATGCCGGAGGGAAAAGTGGGCGAGGTCGATCGTTGGATCGATGACGCCATGAAGGCCGGCCTGCTGACGTGGCAGGGCAGCGAATCGGCCAATCGCCGGGAACTGTCGGCGGCGGAACTTTACACGCTTGCCAAGCGGCTCAAGCAAAGCAACAAAGTTCAGACCGCCTATCTCTGCGGGAAAAGGGTTGTCGAGCTGACGCCCGAGGATTGGGATGCCTGGTACGATCTCGGCGAGATCTGCCAATGCGTCGGCCGCCGCGAGGAAGCGCGCGGCGCCTATCAAAAATATTTCGAGGCCCATCCGGAGGACGCAGAGATCGAACATCTGCTCGTGGCGTTGAGGAACGACGCGCCTCCGCCCCGCATGACCGATAGGGCGATTCAGCAGATCTATAAGGGATTTGCCGCGAGCTACGAGGCCCGGATGCTCGAGGACCTGAAATATCAGGGACCCGAGCATCTCGGTGAGGGAATCCGCTCCATCATCGGGGATGCGACCGGCCTGGCCGTGCTCGATCTGGGCTGCGGGTCGGGGCTTGCCGGCATGCGCCTGAAAAATTGGGCAGGACAGATGACCGGCGTCGATCTCGCGCCGCAGATGATTGAGCTTGCGGCCAAGCGCAATATCTATGACCGCCTCGAGGTCGGCGAGATCACGCAATGGCTGGAAAACACGGCCGAGCGGTTCGATCTTATCGCGTCCTGCGACTGCATCATCTATTTCGGGGATATCCACCCCATCGTGGCGGCCGCCGCCAAGCGGCTCAAGCCCGGCGGGGTTTTCGCATTGAGCATGGAACGCGGCGATCGCTATCCGTATCATTTGTCGGACACGGGCCGCTACGAGCATCACCCCAATCATGTGCGCGAGGCTGCGGCTGCCGCCGGCCTTGCCGTCGCTTATCTGAACGAGGCGTTTCTTCGCATGGAATATGGCTCTCCGGTGACCGGGATTTTCGCGGTGCTGAAGAGGGAAGGAACCGCATAGGCTAGTGTGGCGAATCCGAAATTCGCAATAGCTTTGGGCAACACTGCAATAGCTTTGGGCAACACTCTGGGCGAATTTCGGATTCAAAGCCACACTAGCAATTTCTTGAATCTCGTGTGGTTTCGGATTTGAAGTTCCTAAATGTGGATGCCATGAAGATCTTAGGAACTTCAAATCCACCACACGAGGGTCCCGCTCAGCCGATCTGCTTGGGCGAAGGGTTTCGAAGCCGTTCCCATAGATCGAGATAGGCCGCTTCGAGATGGCGCGTAAATTTCGGCGTATCGAAGAGGGCATGAGTTTGGCGATTGGCCGCGAGCTTGGCTTTGACCGCGGCAAGCGCCGAAGCATCGCGCGCGAGCTTCAATGCCAATGATTCATAAGCCTCCAGCGATTCGGCGATCAGTTCCGTAAGACCGACCGCCCGGAGCAGGCTCGCCGCAACGCGCCCCGCAAAGGTGCGCCCGGGAGTGGTGACGAGCGGAACCCCAGCCCATAAGGCGTCGGCCGCCGTCGCATGCGCATTATAGGGAAGCGTGTCGAGAAATAGATCGGCAAGGGTCAGGCGCGCCAGATGATCCTCGCTCCTCGCCAGGAAGGGCGCGAAGACGAGCCTGTCGGCATCGACTCCGCGGGCTTGCGCTTCGCGCTTGAGATTGCGCGCCGCCGCCGCGTTGACCGACGACAGCCACAACACGCTTCCGTCGGTGGCACGCAGTAGCCGCATCCAGATGTCGAACAGCTCGGGTGAGAATTTGTAGCTGTTGTTGAAGGATGCAAAGACAAAGCCCGTTTCGGGAAGACCGGCCTCATGGCGGGTGGGCGCGTGCGCAATGCGCCGTTTGGAATCGGTCGGAAGATAGCAATCGGGCAGATAGACGATGTTTTCGCTGTAATGCTGTCTGTCGCCTTCGGGGATCACCATGCGATCTGCGATCAGCCGATCCATATAGGGCGCACCCATGGTGCCGGGGAAGCCGAGATAATTCACTTGGATCGGCGCGGGCCGTAGCGCCAGGACGCTCGGGCGGCATTCCCCGGTGAAGCCCATCAGATCGACGGCAATGTCGACCTCCATCTCCCGCAAACGCTGCGCGAGCTCGGAATCGCTCGACCCATCGGCGTTGATAAAGCGGTCAAACGCGCCGGCAAGGCGGATGCGCATCGGGCTTTCGTCCGGCGGACCCCAGGAAACCGCGATGGTTTCAAAGCGCGTCCTATCGTGCTCTTCGAACACGCCGGCCAAGGATTGCGCGACGGCATGGTCGCGAAAATCCGCCGAAAGATAGGCGACGCGAATTCTGTGGTGGTCATAGGGCTCGCCGTTCCAGAGCGGTCTTGGCGCGGCAGGATATTTGTCGGCGACCCAGAGCGCGGCGCATTGCTCCTGGACGGATGCAGAGCCGGACAGCGCCAGATTCTGGAAAGGATTGATCACCGGCATCGATCGGCTGATGGCGGTTTTCAGCCTTTCGCGATCTTCGTTCAAAAAACGCCAGTCGCAACAATGCAGCCGGGAAAAGGCGAGGTTGCCGGCGACATAAGCGTGCTCCGGATCGAGGCGCCGCACCCCCTCGTAATCACCGATCGCCTCCTCGAAGCGCTTGAGCTCAAACAACGCATTGGCGCGTCCGTTCAGCGCGTTGGCATCATCGGGATTGATCCGAACGGCTCTGTCATAGCTGGCAAAGGCCTCTTCCGCGCGTCGCGATGCGAGCAGTGCGGTGCCGCGGTTGACCTGTGCCTCGAAAAGCTGGGGCCGCGCCGCCACGACGCGGTCATAGCTCGCCACGGCCTCGTCATAACGGCCCAGCGCGGAAAGCACATTGCCGCGATTGTTCCAGGCTTCGAGGAGCCCGGGATCGATGGCGAGCGCCTCGTCGAAACTGACAAGCGCCTCCTCGGGCTTTTTGCGTGCGAGCTGCACCGCGCCCCGATTGGTGAGGGCTTCGGCGAAGCGCGGTTCGATGGAAAGCGCATCGTCGAAGCGTGCGAGCGCCTCGATCAAGCGGTTCTGGCCCGCCAAAACGCAGCCTTGCGCGAAGGCCGAAATCGCCGATTCCGCAATCTGTCTCGGCTGCGCGGCATTTTGCGGCGCGACCGAAGGAGGGGGATTATGATCGAGGGAAAAGCTTCGTGGCGCTTCGCCGCGTTGGCGGCCCTCCCACATGATCGCGTAGGCGGTCTCCAGATTGCGCGTGAACCGCTTGGTATCGAACAGCGGATGCGTAGGCAGATTGCGCGCAAGCTTTGATTTGAGCACGCCGAGCGAAGCGGCATCGCGCGCGAGGGCGAGCGCGGCTTCTTCATAGGCCTGCAGCGATGGGGTCACGAGTTCCGGCATGCCCACCGCATGCAGCAGGCTGGCGGCGACGCGTGCCGCGAAAGTAGGACCTTCCACCGTCAAGACCGGCAGCCCAGCTCTGAGAGCATCACTCGCCGTCGTGTGGGCCCCATAGGGTTGCGTATCGAGAAACAGATCGGCAAGGCGATGCCGCGCCAGATGATCGTCGGCGCCGATGCGCCCAGCGAAAATCAAACGGTCGGGACCAATTCCGCGCGCATGGGCTTCGCGCCGCAAATTGCGCATGGAATCGGAATTGTCTTCGAGCAGCCAGAGCACGCTTTGCGGAACTTCGTGCAGCAGGCGCATCCAAACCGCGAAGACCTCCGGCGCGATTTTGAAATTGTTGTTGAAGCAGCAGAAGACGAACCCGGCTTGCGGCAATCCTGTTTGGGCGCGCGTCGGTGGATCTGCAATCGGACGAAGGGGGTCATTGCATTGGTAGCAATCGGGCAGGTAGACGACCTGCTCCGTGTAAAAGGGCAGGTGGTTCTCCGGAATGACGATGCGATCGGCCAGGATGTAATCGATATAGGGCGCGCCCATGGTGCCCGGATATCCAAGATAGCTCACCTGAATAGGCGCAGGCCTGTACGCAAAAATCCCCGAGCGGTGGTGCAGCGTATAGCCTTTGAGATCGACGGCGATGTCGATCTCCATCTGCCGCATCAGTGAAGCGATTTCCGCGTCGCTCCTTTCCCGCACGTCGATAAAGCGGTCGAAAGCACGGCGGACTCGCGCGCGCATGTCGCTCCCGTCGTCCTTGCCAAAGGAAATCGCGACGGTCTCAAAGCGGTTGCGATCATGGCTCTCGAAGACGCCGGCCGCCAACGCGGCCGTGGCGTGGGCATGGAAATCCGCCGACACATAGGCTAGCCGAATCCGCTCGTGACGATAGGTTTCGCCGCGCCAAAGCGGAGTTGGCGAGGCGGGCGCATCATTGGCGGCCCAAATGCGCGCGCATTGCAGCTGCTCGGCCACGGAGTCTGAGAGCGCGGCATTGACGAAGGGATAGATGGCGCGTTTTCCGTCACGCAGAGCCGCTGCGATCTCAGCCTTGTCGCGCGCGAAGTGGCGCCAGTCGCAGGCGTGCATGCGGAAGAGGACGAGGTTTCCCTGTGCATAGGGATGCTCGGGTTCGATGGCGAGCGCCTTGGCGAAGTCGGCGGCCGCGTCCTCGAAACGCTTCAAGGAGGCGAGGGCCGAGCCATGATTGATGAGGGCTTCTGCGGAGCGCGGCTGGCCCGCAATGGCCTTTCCAAAACTGACAAGCGCCTCTTCATGCCGGCCCAATTTCTCAAGAACGCAGCCGCGATTGTTCCAGGCACCGGCATTCGACGGATCGAGCGCGAGAGCCACCTCGATGCTGTCGAGCGCCTGCTCGTGCCGATTGATCGCCATCAATGCCATGCCGCGATTGTTCTGGGCCTCGACGAGATCGGGTTTCAGCGCGAGCGCAGAATCGAAGCAGACCAGCGCTTCGGCCGCACGATTCAAACGCAGTAAGGCGCAGCCGCGGGTAAAGAAGGCTTCGGGCGACCGCGGATTGATGCGAAGCGCTTCGCCGATGATGCGACTTGCTTCTTCAAAGCGCCCGATTTGGTAATGGAGAAATCCCATCGCATACATGGCCGGGAAATGCCGCGGATTGGAGCGCAGAACCTCGCCGTAAAGCCGGGCGGCCTCCGCGAGATTGCCCGCCTGATGGGCGCGCACCGCGCTTTGCAACAGAGCATCGTTCATGACAAGACGGGGCTCGCGCGCGGAGCGATGGCAAAGCTTGCATGCGGCTCGCCGCGTTGCTGCCGCTCCCACATCTCGCGATAGGCCGCTTCCAACTCGCGCGCGATCCGTGCGGTGTCGAAAAGCGTTGATGTGTCGCGGTTCTGCACCAGCCTTGTTTTCAACCGAGTGAGTTCAGGACCGTCCTTGGCAAGGTTGCGCGCCAAAGCCTCATAATGTTCCAGCGAAGAGGTGATCAATTCCGGCAAACCGATGGCCGTCAAGAGACTGGCCGCGACGCGGCCCGCGAAAGTGTGGCCGATGCAAGTCAGAACAGGCACGCCCACCCACAACGCATCGCTCGCGGTCGTGTGCGCACCATAGGGAAGGGTGTCAAGCACAAGATCAGCCAGCTTCAGTCGCGCCAGATGGGCGGGCAAATCGGCGCGCCCGGCGAAAATGATGCGCTCAGGCGCAACGCCACGCCGCTCGGCCTCACGGCGGAGGTTCGCCGCGGCACACGGATATTCCTGGTACAGCCATAGGACGCTGTTCTCAACGCTCCGCAACAGGGCCATCCACACATCGAAGATCTCGGGCATGACCTTGTGGCTGCCGTTGAAGCTGCAGAAGACGAAACCCTTTCCCGGCAAACCTGCTTCCGCCCGGCTGGGGATGCGCTCGGCGATCTGCCGGCGCGCATCATTGCATTGGTAAGTACCGGGAAGATAGACGATCTGTTCGGTATAGAAGCGTCGTTCCGCATCGGGAATGACGATTCGGTCGGCGATCAGGTAATCGATGTGATCCACGCCCATGCTGCCGGGATAGGCCAGGTAATGGAGTTGAACCGGCGCCGGGCGAAAGGCAAGGACGCCGGGGCGGGCGCCGCCCGTATATCCTTTCAGGTCGACGGCGATGTCGATTTCCATCTCGCGCAATCTTGACGCGATTTGCGCATCGCTCTCTTTGCGCATATCGAGGAAGCCGTCGAAGGCAGCTTCCAGACGCGCTCGGATATTGCTCTTGTCGTTGGGCCCGAACGAGATCGCAAAGGTCTCAAACCGTTCCCGATCATGA
>JAXDMY010000154.1:0-2544 GCA_034665805.1 Alphaproteobacteria bacterium | reverse complement strand
TCTGGGCTTCGGAGAAATAGTCCATGGTGGCGTAGCGGTGATCCCAGTCGCCGATGATGCCGAGCCGCTTGAATTCCTCGCGCTGCACGTCGAGCCAGCGATTGGCATAGGCCCGGCATTCCCTGCGGAACGCCACCATCGCAGCTGGGTCGCGAAAATCCGGCTTGGTCTTGCCCTTGGAGCGATAGTTCTCCTCCTCGACCTTCCATTCGATCGGCAAGCCATGGCAGTCCCAGCCGGGGACGTAGTTGGAATCGAAGCCGAGCATCTGCTGGCTCTTGGTCACGAGATCTTTCAGGATCTTGTTCAGCGCCGTGCCGATATGGATGTTGCCGTTGGCGTAGGGCGGGCCGTCATGCAGCACGAATTTAGCGCGGCCGACCGAGTTCTTTCGCAGCTTCTCGTAGAGGCCGATCTCGTTCCAATTTTTGAGGATTTCCGGCTCGCGCTGCGGCAGGCCGGCGCGCATCGGGAATTCCGTCTGCGGCAGGAACAGGGTTTTGGAATAGTCTTTAGCGTCGGACTTTTGCGGCTTTTCGGACATGAATGCTCTGGTTTGGCTCAAAAGGGCGCTGAAACGCGATTATTTCGCGGATGAATTAGTGGGCATCCCGGACTTGCGCTGAGCCGAAAGCTCAGGCGGAAGCCGGGCCGCTAATGCTGATGGTGCGCCGCGCAAACATGGGGGCTTTCCATAGCAGCCGGGCGAGGGAATCGCAAAGGGGCCGCTGCACGCATTGACGTCATCCCCGGATGAGCGCAATTGCGCTCATTCCTGAGATGACGGCACCACCCCGAGCTTCGGGAACGCCCCTGGAGCTGCGGCGAGCGCCGCCCGGGCCCAGGCGCTGTCGTCGTCCATCTGGGCGACCAGCGCCTCGACACCGTCGAACTTCAATTCCTCGCGGATGAAGGCGATGAAGGCGACGTCGAGCACCGTTCCGTAAAGGTCGCCGTTGAAATCGAACAGGAAGATTTCCAAAAGCGGCGCGCCATTGTCGAAGGTCGGGCGGCGGCCGAAGCTCGCCACGCCGTCGAGACGCACCCGATCTTTTCCTCGGCCCTGGCCGACCCGCACCGCATAGATGCCGTGCTTGAGCCCGCAATGCTGGTCGAGGCGGATATTGGCGGTGGGGTAGCCGAGGTCGCGGCCGCGCTTCTCGCCGTGGATCACTTCGCCTGAAATGAACCAGGGGCCGCCGAGCATCGCGGTGGCGTCGTCGACCTGGCCCTCCGCGAGCGCCATGCGGATGGCGCTGGAGGAAACCGGCCGTTCGTCGATATCGATGTGGGGCTGGACATCGACTTCGATGCCGAGCCGGGGCGCTTCGTTGACGAGTAAGCCGGGCGAGCCCACGCGCCCCTTGCCGAAATGGAAGTCGTAGCCGACCGCGATGCCGCTGACGCCGAGCCGCTCGATCAGGTCATGGTAAATGAAATCTTGCGCTGAGGTACCGGCGCGGGCCTTGTCGAAGGTCATCACGACCGCGCCGTCGAGCCCGGTTCCAGCCAATAATCTGAGCTTGGCGGCCTCGTCGGTGAGGCGAAATTGGGGAGTGTGGGGGCTGAAAAAGCTGCGCGGGTGTGGCTCGAAGGTTACCGCCAGCGCAGGGCGGTTATGCGCGCGGCTCATTTGCCGTGCCGCGGCAATCACGGCGCGGTGGCCCAGATGCACGCCATCGAAATTGCCCAGCGCCACCACCGTCCCCTTGGGGATCGCGGCTGCGGGCGTGGTGTCGCGAATAACGGTAAAACCAGGCGTCATTTCAGGGGTTCTTCGAAGGTCCGGATTGGGCGCGGAACCGTGGCGCGGGGACGGTTGCGAAGTCAAGCCGGGTCCGAACCGGCGCGCGGCCTTTGGTATTTCCGCCTCAGGTATTTCCGCTTTGGTATATTTTTTCGGCGGCGCCCGGTTAACGGGCTGTTTAACGGCTGCTGATAGTGCTGGGGGGCGGACTGCGGGCTGTTCCGGCCCGTGCGGGCTGAAGGTTGGTTTGCGGCGTTTGGTGGTTTCGGGGGTCCAAGATGGCGGTTGATACGTCGATGTCGGTTCTGGTGGTGGACGACTACAACACCATGATCCGCATCATCAGAAATCTTCTGAAGCAGCTTGGCTTTGAGAATATCGACGATGCCAGCGACGGATCGGCGGCGCTGAACAAGATGCGCAGCAAGAAATATGGCCTCGTGATCTCCGACTGGAACATGGAGCCGATGACCGGTTACGACCTGCTCCGGGAGGTCCGCGCCGACCCCAATCTCGCGACCACCCCGTTCATCATGATCACGGCCGAATCCAAGACCGAGAACGTGATCGCCGCCAAGAAGGCCGGCGTGAACAACTACATCGTCAAGCCGTTCAACGCCGCCACGCTGAAGACCAAGATCGACGCGGTGTTCCCGGATACGGTGAGCGCGTAGGCGCTTTCGTCAGCTCGCCCTGCTAACACACCCTCGGTGTCGTCCCTGCGAAAGCAGGGACCCACAGCCACAGGACCTTGTTGTTACGCTGGATGGGGGACCAGCCTGCCCATACCGATCTGC
>JAXDMY010000153.1:0-5164 GCA_034665805.1 Alphaproteobacteria bacterium | reverse complement strand
CCGGAAGATCATCCAGGACGTTGCGAAAGTAATCGTCGCCTCGAAGCAGCGTCCCTTCCGACTTTGAAGGGAGATCAAAAGGCGAGGGCCTTTCCAATGGCTCCATGCTGCTCAGTGCATCGCTCATGGCATTTCCTGGGGGTTCCGATGGTAAGAAACGCCGAACTAGGCCTATCGTGGCTTTGCCTCAGCAAAAATCACATTACCACGTCCGCGTTTTCGGTGATGTCTGTTACCCGACAAAGCCTTAGCCTGCCTGGGCGCGGAGGCCGCTAAGCGCCTTTTGGACGTCTTTGTCGAACGAACCCGGTTCACGCGGACGTGACACCCTTGGGATCGGCACCAAATTGATTTGGTCCAACCATGCCCGGCAGTACGTAAAGGTAGATCAGATAGGCCGACCCGAGGAGCGTGGCGAGCGCGAAAACCGCACCCAGCAGCCAGGAGAGATAGAACAAGGACACCGTCAGAAAGGCGGGCACGATGGGCACAAGGACCAGCCAGCCGCTTCTGTCGACATCGTGCAGACGCCTAACGGTGATCGCCAGCGTGGGCACCAGAAGCGCGAGCCCCACCATTGTCGAGAGGAGGCGAATCCCCAGAATGTCCAGCAGAATCGAAATCACCAGATAAACCAGAATGTAGCGCCAGAACTCCGTTCGTGCGGCGCGCCCCTTAAAATCGGCATAATGACCGGTCAGGACGCGCCGGAAACTCTCGATGATGTGCTTCACCTCCATGACCGCCCCCTTCGCAGATGATTTGGACATGGCGAGGCTGAGCCTTGTTTGCGCAGCCTTCTTCGAGCTAAGAGCGGGCGGGAAATTCTGTCAATGAGCGCACGAAGGCCTTCTATGTCTGTCCGAGTATTCATCGACGGCGCGGCCGGAACCACGGGGCTCGAGATTCGCGAGCGTTTGCAAGCCCGCGCCGAACTGTCTCTGGTCGCGCTCGATGACAAGCGGCGCAAGGATGCGTCGGCGCGCGCCGATGCGCTGAATGAAGCGGACGTGGTCGTTCTCTGCCTGCCCGATGCGGCGGCGCGCGAAGCGGTAACGCTCATCGTCAATCCGAATGTGCGTGTGATCGATCCCTCCAGCGCGCACCGCGTGACCGAAGGTTGGGTCTTTGGCTTTCCGGAACTGGAAACAACGCGCCGCGTGGAATTGCGCCACGCCATGCGTGTGTCCAATCCGGGCTGCTATTCGACAGGGTTTCTTTCGATCGTGCGGCCATTGACACGCGCCGGCATTGTCCCGCCCGATTGGGCGGTGACGTGTAACGCGGTATCGGGCTATTCCGGCGGCGGGCGGACCATGATCTTGGAATTCGAAGATGCGGCGACGCCCCATTACAGCCGCGAGATATTCCGCACCTATGGGCTCAATCTGGAGCACAAGCATGTCGAGGAGATGCGCGTGCAAGCGGGGCTCGTGCACAGGCCGCTTTTCTCGCCAAGCGTCGGGCGCTTCCATCGCGGCATGCTGGTGGAGGTGCCGCTGCAATTATGGGCCTTGCCGGGCAATCCCAGCGTCGCCTCGGTTCATGCGGCGCTAGCGGATGCTTTTTCCGGCGAGAAGCTGATCGAGGTCGCGAGCCTGTCCGAGGCCGCGGCGAAAACGACGCTCGATGCCGAGGAGCTGAAGAACACCAATCGGCTCAAGCTTTATGTCTTCGGCAACCAGGGGCGGCGGCAGGCGCGCGTCGTCGCCGTGCTGGACAATCTGGGCAAAGGCGCGGCGGGGGCCTGCGTGCAGAATCTCAATGCGATGATGGGTTGGCCCGAAACGGCAGGACTCGTCTGATGGCACTTCCCATCGACCTGCGCTCCGACACCGTCACGCGCCCTTCCGATGCGATGCGCCGCGCCATGGCTGAGGCTCCCGTTGGCGACGACCAATATGGCGAAGACGAGAGCGTCAATCTCCTGCAAGAACGCATCGCCGCCATGCTCGGCAAGGAAGCTGCGCTCTTCGTGCCCAGCGGCACCATGGCGAACCAGTTGGGGCTCAAGCTTTTCACGCGGCCGGGCGATGATGTGATCCTGGGCCACGAGACCCACATGGTCTGGCACGAAGCGGGGGCGGGCGCCGCCAATGCCGGCGTCCAATTCACGGCGATCGGAACCGAAGGCTTGTTCACTGCGGCGGAGTTTCTGGCGGCGGTCAAACCCGCCGGGCACATGATGTTCCCTCCAACAAGTCTCGTCGCCATCGAGAACACGCATAACCGCTGCGGCGGACTCGTTTTTCCCGAAGAGGACGCGAATGCCATATGCCGCGCCGCGCGCGAACAGGGCATTCGCACCTATCTGGACGGCGCGCGGCTGTTCAACGCGGCGGCCGCCTCGGGGCGCAGCGTCGCGCAACTCTCGGCGCCTTTCGATGCCGTGGCGGTTGCGCTCTCCAAGGGCCTGGGTTGTCCGGTGGGAAGCGTCATTGCCGGCACGAAAGCGGATATTGCGCGAGGCGTTCGCATCCGGCGGATGTTGGGCGGAGCGATGCGCCAGGCCGGTATCCTCGCTGCTGCAGGGCTCTATGCCCTGGACAACAATCTCTCGCGCCTTCCGGCCGATCACGCAAACGCCAAGAGAATCGCGATGCGTCTGGCCGGCTTGCGCCGCGTCCGGCTCGACCTCAAGACCGTGCAGACCAATATCGTGATCTTCCACATGGCCGAGGATGCGCCCGATGCGGCATCAATCGCGGCGCGCGCCAAAGAGGCCGGCGTGCTTGTCTCCGTCTTTGCTAAGAAAAAACTCCGTGCCGTAACGCATCTCGATGTCGATGAGAAGGCGTGCGCGCGCGCTGCCGATATCCTCGCCGGCGTCATCGAACGGGCATAGCGGCAGGGCTTCGCATGTCTCTTCGTATGTGCGCGCCCGCGTGGGGGCGTGGAATTTCTCCAATCCCTTGTCGCTGGCGGCGTAGCCCAGCCAGAACCGGGAGAGACGCAGGCAGGCCTCGCGCAGATAGGGCGAGACGGCCCGCTCCGACAGCAATTCGGCTTCTATAGCCAACAAGACGTAGCGCACGCGTTTATCCGGACGGTCTTGCGCATATTGGTCTGTTTCGTTCATTGGAACCTCCGAATCTTGAATGAGGTAACTGCAACGCAAGATCGAAGTTCCGCTCATGCATGCTCTATATGGCGTCATGGTTTAAAGCCGCAATTTGATCAAAATTGTTCGCTGTCGGGGGATTAACTTAAAACTCAGTTCGTCCGGACGCCGACGCTTCCATTGACGCGTGCAGACGTTATCTCGCCGTGGACAAGGACCTGCGCAAAACGATTCCGCGCCTGAGCAAGAATGCGCGCAAACGCCCCCCGCCCAAAGACGAGAGCGGCTACTTCTATATTTGCGACGAATGTGGCCAGGCGGTGGATAAGCGATCCGCCGTGCAAATCTTTCATCACGAGGAACTCGCTCACCGGCCGCTGACCGAGGCCGAGCTCACGGAGCTGTCTTTAGAGGAAAGGGCCTGGGAAAAACCACGCGGGCAGCGTCGATCAAGAAGATATTAGCGCGATGCCACGCGCTTCTTCGGCTGGTTCATGGTGCCCGCTTTCACCAGCACATAGGTGCCTGGCGCATCGCCGAGCAAATTCAGCTCGCCGTCGCCGGGCTTCGGCGCCGGAATCTTCTCGCCCGAGCGAGGGGCAAGCCAGACATCCCAAGCCGGCCACCAGGAACCGGGAAGTTCGATGGCGTCTGCTTGCCATTCCTCCAGCGTCGCGGGCAATTGCTCATTGGTCCAATGCTGATATTTGCCCGCCGCGGGGGGATTGATCACGCCCGCGATGTGGCCCGAACCGGCGAGCACGAAATTCACCGGGCCGGCGAACAATTTGGCGCCCTTGTAGACCGAAACCGCCGGCGCGATGTGGTCCTCCTTCGCCGCCTGGAAGAAGGCCGGCGTCTTGATCTTGGCGATGTTGAGGCGCTGGCCGCCCAGCATCATCTCCGCCTGAGCCAGCGCATTATCGCGATAGCATTCGCGCAAATAGGCCAGATGCAATTTCAGCGGCATGCGCGTGGTGTCCGAATTCCAGTACAGGAGATCGAACGGCACCGGCTCCTTGCCCAAGAGATAATTGTTCACCACGAACGACCAGATCAGATCGTTGGCGCGCAGCATGTTGAAGGTGAGCGCCATTTTGGAGCCTTCGAGCACGCCGCCGGCGGCGCGCATCTGCTTTTCCATCGCGGCCAGCTGCACGTCGTCGACGAAGATCTGCAGATCGCCCGATTGCGAGAAATCGACCTGCGCGGCGAGGAAGGTCACCGACTTGATGCGGTTCTTGTATTCGCCGCTGGCGGCGATGTAGGCGAGTGTGGCGGCGAGCAACGTGCCGGCGATGCAATAGCCGACGGTGTTGACCTGGCGCTGGCCGGTCGCCTTCTCCACCGCATCCAGGGCGGCGAAGATGCCTTCGCGCATGTAATCCTCGAAGGTCTTTTCCGCCAGCGACGGATCGGGATTGACCCAGGACACGATGAAAACCGTATAGCCTTGATCGACCGCCCATTTGACGAAGGAGTTCTTCGGCTGCAGGTCGAGAATGTAGAACTTGTTGATCCAGGGCGGGAAAATCAGCAGCGGCGTCTCGTAAGCGGATTTCGTGGCCGGGGTGTATTGCAGGAGCTCGAACAGTTCGTTGCGGAACATCACTTTGCCGGGGGTGGTCGCGATATCGCGGCCCACCACGAAATTGTCCGTAGTCTGACGAATGGACAGCTCACCATGGCCGCGTTCGATATCCACCAGGAGATTGTCCAGCCCGCGCACCAGATTTTCGCCATTGCTGCGCAAGGTCTCGCGCAGGACTTCGGGATTGGTCAGGACGAAATTGCTTGGGCTAACGGCATCGGCGAATTGCCTGGCATAGAAGGCGGCGCGGGCCTGGGTCTTCTCATCCATCCCATTCACACCGGCGACGGTTTTTTGCATCCAGTTCGCCGTCAAGAGATAGGACTGCTTGATGAAATCGAAGACCTGGTTTTCTTGCCAATCCTTGTCGCGGAAACGGCGGTCGCCCGCCGCCGGGGCCACCATCGGAAGCACCGTCCCGCCGAAGGCCCGCTGGGTCGTGCGTTGAAGCAGCGTGAGATAATCGTTCCAGAGCGTGAACTGCGCCGTGACCATCTGGCCGGGATTTGCGG
>JAXDMY010000152.1:0-2811 GCA_034665805.1 Alphaproteobacteria bacterium | reverse complement strand
TTCGATGCGCTTGCGGACCGTATCGGCTGCCGGGCTGTCGGGAGCCCGGAGCAGCACTTGCAGGAAATCCGCGCGCGCGCCCGCCGCGTCCCCGCCGTCCATCTTCATCGCGCCGCGTTCGACCAGCGCATCGGGAAAGGTCGGATCGAGCGCGAGGGCCGCATCGATGTCGGCCTTGTAGCCCGCCTGGTTGTTTTGCGCCTGACGGGCGCTCGCGCGCAGCACATAGGCTGCGGGATGGGTCCGGTCATAGGTCAGGGCCGAATTGAGATCGGCCTCCGCATTCGGCCAATCCTGGCGTGCCGCCCGGGTTCGCGCCCGGTCCGTCCAAATCTCCGCATCGCTCGGAGTCAATTTCAGCGCGGCGGAAAAGGCGGCTTCCGCGTTCTGCAATTCGTTGGCCAGCAGCCAGGCATTGCCGGACTGCGCCAGGAGCCCGGCCCTGTCCGTGGCGGCGCCGGCATCCATGCGGCGCGCCAGCACGTCGAGCCGGGAGGCGGCTTCCCCGGGCTCGTCCAACGCGATCAGGGCCAGCGCGATGCAATGCTCGGCGGGGGTCCCGCCACCATGATCGCGCCAGATGGACGCCATCTCGAAGGCGTCGGCGGCGTTGGCATCGACGGCGGCGACGCAGGCTTGATAGGGATCGGCGGCGCCGAAGGGATTATCGTTTGCAGCCGCCGACGCAGCCGCGGCCCAGAACATAGGGAGCGCGATCAAGGCGAGGCCGGGTCTCAACATGGGCGGTAGATGAGCGCCGAAGCGACGCGAAGGCAAGAGCCTCTTTACCCACTATGCACGTCCTGAATGCTTGCTCGGCCGGGCGCAAATCGGCGATGGTGAAAATCACGTAACCCGCAATTTTGCCCTCAGCACGCTCATGCCGGCACGTACCGTAACATCTTGGCTTCGGGGTCCGAATCGCGGTGGACCGCCGGCCTGTGGCGACCGGGATCGAGCGAAGTGACGGCGCCGGCCATTCTTCAGGTCATCCCCGAGCTTGATGCGGGCGGTGCCGAACGCACCACCATCGACATTGCGCGCGCGCTGATCGCGAGCGGCTATCGCGCCCTCGTCGCCACCGAAGGGGGACGGCTCGAGCGTGATTTGATGCTGGCCGGCGGTGAATTAATCCGCGCCAATATGGCCACCAAGAAGCCGCACCGCATCATCGCCAACGCGGCTGTCATCGCCCACATCATCCGCACACAGAACGTTTCAGTGGTGCACGCCCGCTCGCGAGCCCCGGCTTGGAGCGCATTGATCGCTGCGCGCATGACCGGCGCGGCATTCGTCACCACCTATCATGGCATCTACAATGCCAAGAACCCGCTGAAGCGTGGGTACAATTCGGTGATGGCGCGCGGCGACGCGGTCATTGCCAATTCCGAGTGGACGGCGCGGCACATTCTGGCCACCTACCGCTTCCAGCCCAAATATCTGACCATCATCCCGCGTGGGATGGACCTCGGCTATTTCGACCCGGCCCGCGTTTCACCCGAACGAGTCGCGACGATGCGCGACTGGTGGCTGGCGAAAGATCGCGAGCGCGTGATCCTGCTGCCTGGCCGTATGACGCGCTGGAAAGGGCAGTTGGTATTCGTGCGGGCGCTCGCGCGGATGAAGCGCGAGGGCCGCTTGCCCGAAGACGTGCGGGCGGTTATCGCCGGCGCGCTGCAGGGGCGCAGCGGCTATGTGAACGAGATCATCGCCACGATAGAAGAAAGCGGGCTCAGAGACATGGTCGTGGTGTCCGATCATCTCACCGACATGGCAGCGGCCTATCTCGCGGCCGACATTGTGGTCTCCGCCTCCACCGACCCGGAAGCCTTCGGGCGTATTCCTCCCGAAGCCGCCGCCATGGGACGGCCCGTCATCGCCACCGACCATGGGGGCGCGCGCGAGACGGTGCGGTCGGGCCAAACAGGCCTATTGGTGAAGCCGGGCAGCGCAACGGCCCTTGCCGAGGCCTTGAGCGACTTGCTCGCCCGCTCGCCCGCGGAACTCGCCGCCATGGGCAGGATGGGCCGTGCCCATATCGAGGCGAATTTCACCGTCGAACGAATGTGCGCCGACACGCTGGAAGTCTACGCCAAGCTGATGGAGCGACCCCAAAAATCCCGGCCGCGGGACTGAGCTGGACGGCGAGCATGGGCGTTCGGCTTTGCATGGGCTTGCCAAGCCCTCCATCTTCACACAAACAACATGTCGGCGCGCGAAACGCGCCGGCTGGATGGCCGGGTCTCCTTCGACAAGCTCAGGATGAGGGCCCGGCCATGGTGAAGGAAAAGGAGAAAATCCCGTGTCGATGTCAGCGTCCAATCCCCAAGTGAACCTCACTTTGCCGGACGGCAAGGTGCTGAATTTCACGAGCGGGGTCACGGGCGCGGAGGTGGCGGCGGCCATCGGCCCAGGCCTCGCCAAAGCGGCGCTCGCGATCACGATCGATGGCAAGGAATGGGACATTTTCCGTCCCATCGAACGGGACGCGAAAATCCGCATCATCACCCGCAAGGACCCCGAAGCTCTGGAACTGATCCGGCATGATGCCGCCCATGTGCTCGCCATGGCGGTGCAGGAGCTTTTCCCCGGCACCCAGGTGACGATCGGTCCCGCCATCGAGGACGGCTTCTATTACGACTTTGCGCGCAAGGAGCCTTTCACACCCGATGACTTGCCCAAAATCGAAGCCAAGATGCGCGAGATCGTGGCCCGGGACCTGCCGACCAAACGCACCGTCTGGCCGCGCGATGAAGCGATCCGGCACTTCGAAGAAATCGGCGAGCACTACAAGGCGGAGCTGATCCGCGA
>JAXDMY010000151.1:0-17549 GCA_034665805.1 Alphaproteobacteria bacterium | reverse complement strand
TTTTCGCCCAAATAGGACTCGGCTGTCTCTTTCATTTTCTGGAGGATGAAGGCCGAGATCTCGGACGGCGCGTAACGCTTGCCCTCACGCCCGTGAACCCAGGCGTCGCCATTGTCGGCCTTGATGATCTTATAAGGCACCATGCCGATGTCCTTTTGGGTCATCGGGTCGTCGAAGCGGCGGCCGATCAGGCGCTTGATGGCAAAAAACGTATGTTCGGGGTTGGTGACCGCCTGCCGCTTGGCGGGCTGGCCGACCAGGCGCTCCCCATCCGCCGTAAAGGCGACGATTGAGGGCGTCGTACGCGCCCCTTCCGCATTTTCAATGACCTTGGGGGCCGCGCCTTCCATAACGGCGACACAGGAATTGGTGGTCCCAAGATCGATTCCGATCACTTTTGCCATAGAAATCCTCCTGACGGCGGACGGAACATTCGGGCCCTCTCATGGAGCAGCCGCGCGTCCATCCCCTTCGATGCAAAGCCAAAACCACGCGTTTCCGGGTATATAGGGAGGGGTCTAGTGCCCCGCAACGGCATGCTGCCGGCTTCTGAGGCGGTTTTTCGCCCCGTAAGCCGTTTTCGCAGGGTTTCGGCAGCGGTCCGGGCTAGAAAATCCCATCATGGCGGCGCTGGCGGTTTGGGGGGGAAGCGTCCAGCGCGTCGCGGTAACTGGTCTCCAACCGGTTCTCGAGGTGCGCCCTCGTATAGGCATAGGTGCAGTTCGCGAATTCCGGGTCCGACTCGCTGATCCCCACCGCCTGGCAATTGGCGATGGCTTGCTGCCGAAGCGATTCAGGGGTGGCACAGCCAGAAAGGGCCAGAAACGCGATGCCTGCGAAGACGGAGTTACGCGTGCCCATGACCGGCCCTAATAACCGTCATTATGCGGCAAATGGCGCTCGGCATCGAAGGGCACGGTGGCCAAAGCGTCGTGGTAGCTGTCCGTAAGCCGGTCCTCGAGATGTCGCCGGGAATAGACCGCCGCGCAGGTCGCAAATTGCGGGTCCGACTCGCTGATGCCCACGGCCTGGCAATTGAGGCTCGCCTGGCGGTAGACGCTTGGGTCGGTGGCGCAGCCGCAAAGTGCCAAACCCGCCAATGTGAGGAGGAAGATGTTGCGCATACCCATGTCCCTCAAGCGCCGCGTTGGCCCTACCAATCCCTGACCAATCGGCAGCATAAGCCGTCTATCTCGCCTCTGTCGAGAATGGTGGTCGAGCCGATGGCGCCGGGCTGATCGCTACCGGCTGATGTCGTAGGCGGCCAGCACCGCCATGTTGTAGATCTCGCTCATCTTCGCGCCCAAGGGCGCGATCTGAACCGATTTGTCGAGGCCCACCAGCAAGGGCCCAACGAGGGTGGTGCCCCCCAGCTGCTGCAGCAGTTTGGTCGAGATCGAGGCCGAATGGATGGCGGGCATGATCAGCACATTGGCGACGTCCGAGAGGCGGCAGAACGGGTAGAGCGCCATCTTTTCGCGATCGAGCGCGACATCGGCGGCCATCTCGCCGTCATATTCGAAATCCACTTTCCGCTTGGCAAGGATTTCCACCGCCTCGATGATCCGCTCCGACCGCTCGCCGCGGGGGTAGCCGAAGGTGGAAAACGCGAGCAGGGCCACGCGCGGCTCCAGGCCGAAACGGCGCGCCACCCCTGCCATCTGGACGCTGATATCGGCAAGCTCGGCGGCGGTGGGCATCTCGTGCACGGTGGTATCGGCGACCAGCAGGAAGCGGCCGCGGGTCGGGATCAAGGTGACGCCCACCGGCAATTGACCCTCACGCGGATCGAGTACCTGACGCACATCGTTGAGGGCGACCGCATAGCTTCGCGTCACCCCGGTCACCATCGCATCCGCATCGCCGGCCGCGAGCATGGATGCGGCAAACACGTTGCGGTCGTTGGTCACCATGCGCACGCAATCGCGATGCAGCACGCCTTTGCGCTGCAGGCGCTTGTACAGCGCATCGACATAGGGCGCGGCTTCCGCGGCCGAACGGGGCACATGGACTCTGAGCGGCGGGTCAGTGTCGGCTCCCAGCCGTTTGATCCGTTCACGGACGATTTCCTCCCGTCCTACCAGGATGGGCTGGCCAAGCCCGGAATTCTGGAACGCGGCCGCCGCCCGGATAACCGCCTCCTCTTCGCCCTCGGCGAAGACGACGCGTTTGGGGTGGGCGCGCACGCTCGCCGTGACGGTCTGGAACAGGGATGCCGAGGGATCGAGGCGCGCCGAAAGGCGGTCGCGATAGGCCTCCATATCCTTGATCGGTCGGCGCGCCACGCCGCTCTTCATGGCCGCTTCCGCAACCGCCGAAGACACGCGCGAGATCAGTCTGGGATCGAATGGCACCGGGATGATGTAATTGGGCCCATAGGACGGCCGCGCACCGCGATAGGCGGCGGCCACTTCGTCGGGCACGTCCTCGCGCGCGAGTTCGGCGAGCGCATGGGCCGCGGCGATCTTCATCTCCTCGTTGATGGTACGCGCCGCGACATCGAGGGCGCCGCGGAAGATATAGGGAAAGCCCAGCACGTTATTGATCTGATTGGGATAATCCGATCGCCCCGTGGCGATGATGGCGTCCGGGCGGACCTCCCGCACCTCCTCCGGCGTGATCTCGGGATCCGGATTGGCCATGGCGAAGATCAACGGCTTCGGCGCCATCTTGATCACCATGTCCCGGGTGACCGCGCCCTTGACCGAAAGACCGACGAAGACATCCGCGCCATCCAGCGCCTCCTTGAGGGTGCGCGCTTCGGTCTCGGCCGCATAGGCCGCCTTCCACTGGTTCATGCCGGTGGTACGGCCGCGATAGATGACGCCTTTGGTGTCGCACAGAATGACATTGCCGCGCGGCAAACCCATCGCCAGCATCAGGTCGAGGCAGGCGATGCCCGCAGAGCCTGCTCCGTTGACCACGACTTTGGCGTCCTGGATCTTTCGTCCCGTCAGGTTCAGCGCGTTGATCAATCCGGCCGCGGTGATGATCGCCGTGCCGTGCTGATCGTCATGGAAGACCGGAATGTCCATCAGTTCGCGCAGGCGCTGTTCGATGATGAAGCAATCGGGCGCCTTGATGTCTTCCAGATTGATGCCGCCGCAGGTGGGACCGAGATAGCGCACCGCGCCGATGAAGGCGTCGACATCTTCGGTGTCGATCTCCAGATCGATGGCATCGATATCGGCAAAGCGCTTGAAGAGGACGGCCTTGCCCTCCATCACCGGTTTGGATGCCAGTGCGCCGAGATTGCCGAGGCCCAGGATCGCCGTGCCGTTGGAGATCACCGCCACGCGGTTGCGCCGCGTGGTGTAGTCATAGGCAGCATCGGGATTGGCGGCGATGGCGCGCACCGGAACCGCGACCCCAGGAGAATAGGCAAGGGAAAGGTCGCGCTGTGTTGCCATCGGCTTGGTGGCGCGGATTTCGAGCTTGCCGGGCTTGTCTCCGGCGTGAAACGCCAGGGCTTCTTCGTCGGTGAAAGAGGGACGGTCGGATGGGGGGGACGGCATGTCTGGGCGGTTCTCCAATGATTTTCTGTGAGTTTGGGCCGAGGAGCCCTCCTGTTCAATGGTGCGGTAATCCTATCGGCTCGCGGTTGGGGACAATCGCGGGGGTTCTTGCGCCCGCCGTCCACCCTTTGCGTTGATCTGCTAGTTTCGCGACATGGCCGAGATTTCCACTCCCGACAATGTGGACGAGGACCGCATCAGCGGACGCGATGCCGCGCCCGATTTGGCGACTCCCATGATGGCGCAATATCTCGAAATCAAATCCTCCCACAAAGACTATCTGCTGTTCTATCGCATGGGCGATTTCTACGAGCTCTTTTTCGAAGATGCGGCCAAAGCCGCCGCTGCGCTCGACATCGCGCTGACCAAAAGGGGCAAGCATCTGGGCGAGGACATCCCGATGTGCGGGGTGCCGGTCCATGCCGCCGAGGCCTATCTCGAAAAGCTCATTCGCAAGGGGTTTCGCGTCGCGGTTTGCGAACAGATGGAAGACCCGGCGCTGGCGAAGAAACGGGGCGCGAAATCGCCGGTCAAGCGTGAAGTCATCCGCCTGGTGACGCCCGGGACTCTGACCGAGGAGACGCTGCTGGATGCGCGGGCACCTTCGCTGTTGGCGGCGTTGGGGCGCGCAGGCAGCGAGTTGGCGCTTGCCTGGGCCGATATCTCGACGGGGGATTTTGCTCTGGAATCCGTCATGCCGGCCGATTTGGCGCAGGTGCTTGCCCGGCTGTCCCCCCGCGAGGTCCTCGTCCCGGATGCGCTTCTGGCCGATGAATGGCTTGGGCCCGCATTGAAGGAGCTGGGCTCGCGGCTGACGCCAAGGCCGGCGGCGAGCTTCGATTCTCAAACCGGCGAGCGGCTTCTGAAGAACCTCTATGGCGTTGCAGTGCTGGGTGGTTTTGGCGCTTTCAGCCGGGCCGAGCTGTCGGCGGCAGGCGCGCTCGTCGGTTATCTCGATCTCACCCAGAAGGGCAAGCGTGTTGCCTTAAAACCGCTCAGCCGCGAGACCGAAACCGGCCGGATGGCGATAGACGCGGCCACGCGCCGCAATCTGGAACTGACCGAAACACTGTCCGGCGGGCGGCAGGGCAGCCTGCTTTCGGTGATCGACTTTACGGCAACGGCCGCGGGTGCTCGTCATCTGCATCAGCGCCTTGCCGCGCCCCTGACCGACCCGGCTGCGATCGACATGCGTCTGGACGCCATCGGGTTCTTCCTCGCCAAGCCCGATCTGCGTGAGTCTGTCCGCCGCGCGCTGAAAGCCGCGCCCGATATCGCGCGCGCGTGCGCGCGCCTCACGCTCGGCCGCGGCGGCCCGCGCGACCTCGGCGCCCTTCGGGGTGGGCTCGCCTGCGCGCGCGCTTTGCGCCGCGCCATCGGAGAGTTGCGCGAGGTTCTTCAGCCCGCGCCGGGTGAGCTTCTGACCGCATTGGCCGCACTCACCGACGGTCTCTCCGCCGTAGGTCCACTTTCCGACAGGCTGGAGCGATTGCTTGTGGCCGAGCCGCCTTTCTTCGCTCGTGATGGCGGGTTCATCGTTGCTGGCGCCCACGCCGCCCTCGATGAATCGCGCGCCCTGCGGGATGAATCGCGCCGTGTCATTGCCGGGCTGGAGGCGCGCTACCGCGCCGAGACCAGCGTCGGCTCGCTAAAAATCAAGCACAACGCAGTCCTCGGCTATTTCATTGAGGTGACCGCGGCCCAGGCCGACCGGTTGATTGCATCATCCGGCGGCGCATTCCGCCATCGTCAGACGGTAGCGTCGGCCATGCGCTTTGCGACCGATGAGCTTGCCGAACTGGCAATGCGGATCGCGCAAGCCGCCGATCAGGGGCTGGCGATCGAGCTCGATCTCTTCGATACGCTGACCGAGGAGGTCCGCGCCTCGGCCGCCGCACTGTCGCGCATTGCCGATGCGCTGGCGGTTGTCGATGTCGCCGCTGCTCTCGCCGAGCTTGCGCAGCGGCGCCGCTATTCTCGCCCCCTTGTCGATCGCTCGCTGACCTTCCGTATTGCCCGCGGACGCCACCCCGTGGTGGAAGCCGCATTGCTTGCCGAGAATCGCGGGCCTTTCACGGCCAATGGCTGCGATCTGTCGCCGGCCGGCGCGAATTCCGGGCCAGGCCGGCTCTGGCTGATGACGGGGCCCAATATGGCGGGCAAATCCACCTTCCTGCGCCAGAACGCGTTGATCGCCATCCTGGCCCAGATGGGCTCGTATGTTCCCGCTGAGGCTGCGCATATTGGGGCGGTGGATCGCTTGTTCAGCCGTGTCGGGGCGGCGGACGATCTCGCGCGCGGACGCTCCACTTTCATGGTGGAGATGGTGGAAACGGCTGCGATTCTCAATCAGGCCGGCGAACATTCGCTGGTCATCCTGGACGAGATCGGCCGCGGGACAGCCACCTTCGACGGGCTCGCCATCGCCTGGGCGGTGGTCGAGAATCTCAACGCGGTCAACAAGTCCCGGGCGCTGTTCGCCACTCATTATCACGAGCTGGTCGCGCTCTGCGAAAGGCTGGACGATGTCGCTTGCGCGACGATGCGGGTCAAGGAATGGAAAGACAGCGTCGTCTTCCTGCATGAGGTCGCGCCCGGCGCCGCCGACCGCTCCTATGGCATCCAGGTCGCGAAACTGGCGGGGCTCCCGGCGGCTGTGATCGCGCGCGCGGCCGAAGTGCTGCGTGCATTGGAAGAGGGCCGGGAGGGCCATAAGCCGCTCGCGCGCATCGATGATCTGCCGCTCTTTGCCGAAAGATTGCGCACTGCCAAAGCGCCCGAACCTCGCGAAAACGCCATAGAGGAAACGCTGCGCGCGGCCGATCCCGATAGCCTCACGCCCAGAACCGCGTTGGAGCTTATCTACGCGTTGCGCCGGATGCTCACCGAAAAGGAAAGTTAACGTGCTCTTGCGAGCCTGACGGCAACGGGGCACGATAGAGGGCGATGAGCGAACCCGCGCCGCCAATTCTTCCGCCCAGTCAGCGCAAGTTCCTCGTGATTGTCGATCAGACGCCGGAATGCCGCGTCGCCTTGCGTTTTGCCGCGCGCCGCGCGCAGCACACGGGCGGCATCGTCACACTGCTCTATGTGGTGCCGCCGGCGGATTTTCAGCAATGGGCCGGCGTCGAACGCGTCATGCGCGAGGAAGCCTATCAGGAAGCGGAACGCGCGCTGTTCGAAGCGGCCAAGACGGTGAATGAGATCGTTGGCGCGATGCCCGAACTCGTGACTCGCCAAGGCCGCTCGCTCGACGAAGTGCGCATTTTGATCAAAGAAGACCGCGCCATCGCCATCCTCGTGCTGGCGGCTGGTACGGCCAATGAAGGTCCCGGGCCGCTGGTCTCGTTGATCGCGGGTCCCGCGGGTGGCGCCTATCCCATACCGGTGACGGTGGTGCCGGGCAGCCTGACCGACGAACAGATTGACTCGCTTACATGAAGCTGGACCGGCCGGAAGGCGAACCCGACCAACGGATCGGCTGGGGCAGCGATATCGCGGCCGAGATGCTGCGCCGTTTCAACATCCCCTATATCAGCCTCAATCCAGGCGCGAGCTATCGGGGTCTGCACGATTCTCTGGTCAATCATCTGGGCAATGAGCGCCCCGGTATTTTGCTGTGCCTGCACGAGGATCACTCCGTGGCCATTGCGCATGGCTATGCGCGCGCGACCGGTGAGCCGATGGCCTGCGTGCTGCACGCCAATGTCGGTCTGATGCACGGCATGATGGGCCTGTTCAACGCCTGGTGCGATCGCGCGCCGATGCTCGTGCTCGGCGCCACAGGTCCGGTGGCCGCCGAAAAGCGCCGGCCCTGGATCGATTGGATCCACACCATGCGTGATCAGGGCGCTTTGGTTCGATCTTTCGTGAAATGGGATGACCAGCCCACATCGCCTGAGTCTTTGGTGGAATCGCTGGCGCGCGCCAATATGCTCACGCGTTCTGAACCCACTGCGCCGGTTTACATCTGTCTCGATGCCGGGCTTCAGGAACAGGGGCTCGAGCACGAGCCCGAATGGCCCGATCTCAAGCGTTTCGCGCCGCCCGCGGCCTCGCGTCCGGCGAAAGATTCGCTGAATGAAGCGGTACGGCTGCTCGATGGCGCGAAGCGGCTGGTCATCCTCGCCGGGCGGGGTTCGCGAACCGACGCGGCATGGGCGCTGCGCATTCGCTTGGCCGAACGCCTTGGCGCCTGCGTGATGAGCGATTTGAAATCGGGCGCCATGTTCCCCACCGACCATCCGGCCCATATCGTGCCGCCGTTCAATGCGCTCCCCAAGCTGGCGCGCGAAACGCTTCTCGAGGCCGACGCGATTCTTTCGCTCGATTGGGTCGATCTTTCCGGCGCGCTGAAACGGGCGAGCGCCGTGGGTAAGGTCTCGGCGAAGATCGTCTCAGCCTCGCTCGATTTCCATCTCCACAGCGGCGCCGGCATGGAATGTCAGGCGCTGCCGCCGGCGGATGTGCTGATGGCAACGACCTCCGACGCGTTGGTGGAGGAGCTGGTGGAGGCGCTCGGTCCGGGCCGAAAATCGCCGTGGAAGGAACGCGCCCCTTTCAAGCGCAGCGAGGGTGTCGGCGACGCCGTTACGCTAGAGCTCATTGCCTCGGGTTTGCGGGCGGAGTTCAACGATCCCGATAAGGTCAGTTTCTCGCTTCTCAACCGCGGCTGGCCGGCGGATATCTGGCCGTTCAGGAGCGGCCTTGCCTATCTCGGCAAGGATGGCGGCGGGGGGCTCGGTTCCGGTCCCGGTCTTTCGGTCGGTGCCGCGGTCGCGCTTGCCGGGATGGGGCGCTATGCGGTTTCCGTGTTGGGCGATGGCGATTTCTGCATGGGCGCCACCGCCATCTGGACGGCCGTGCGCCATCGCATCCCGATGCTTGTGCTGATCGACAACAACCGCTCCTATTTCAACGACGAGCTACATCAGGAGACGATCGCCAAAGCCCGCGGGCGCGAGGTCAAGAACCGCTGGATCGGTTTGCGCATGGAAGACCCGATGCCCGATATCGCCATGCTCGCCCGCGCCCAAGGCGCGGTCGGCATCGGACCGGTGGTTTCCGCTGAGGATGTTGCGCCCGCCCTAGAACAAGGCGTGGGCGTGCTCAAACAGGGCGGCGTCTGTGTGATCGATTTTCACGTGGATCCCAGCGAAGAACGTCAGGCAAACGCCTCGGTCGGCCAGCGCAAGACCGGGTAGATCAGTTCTAGCGGGAAACCAGTTCCAGATTGTCCGAATTCGCGTTCGCTTTCTTGTAGGAACTGAGCAGTGCGTTGAAGAGTTTGCCGATGCGCTCTTTTTCCTTCTGGTTGGCGGCGATCAGGGCTGCAGCACCCGTGTTCACGGTTTTGGTCAGGCATGCCTGGTATACGTCCGATGCGGCAATGAAAGTCTGTACGTCGTCGCGCAGAGTTGCGATCTGCTCCTTGCTTGCGTTGGGGGCGAGGCGAATTTCGGGCGCGTAGGGTTGATCGCAGCGGGTCGCCGCCAGCGATGGCAATGCCATGGAAGCAAAAGCAACGACCAGGCCGAATTTGCGGATCATTGGTGTTCACCCCCATATGACGCGCTCACGCTGTTTGTTTTGAACGCAGCTTGACGCCCCGCGATGGTAGGGGACGCAAGTTAACAAAGCTTGGTGGGCAGGCCCGAGAGACGGGCATGATGTTCGCCAATCCGAACCGTCTCTCCGTGCAATTGCAGAGGGTTCCTTAAGCCTTGCTAGCTATGGTTGCGATGAAGTCCCCCTTCGCCTGTTTACGTTTTTCCCGTACGACCGTCCGTTTTTGGGAAAGGCGTCGAACGCGAATTTTCAAGGTTGTGGAAATCCGATGAAGCTTTCGCTGAAAAGCCAGATGCGCGTCACCTATGGGTTGATACTCATATGCGTCGCCGCGTTGGGAGCTCTATCGATCGACAGACTTGCGTCGGTCAGCAGTGAATCAAACACCATGAACACCGTCTGGACGCCGCGGTCCAACACGGCAGAAGAAATGAGCGGGGCCGCACGGGATTATCGCATCAGCGAAGCGCTTCGTATCCTCTCGGTATCATCCGAAATGGCACAACACGCCGATGCCGATCTGAAGGCGAATTCGGATCTGTTTGCCTCCAAACTTGCCGAGTACCGCACGTTGCTTCAGAACGGAGAAACCGCCGCTCCGCTCGATAAGGTGCAAAAACTTTGGCAACAATATGTGGCCGGCAATGAACAGATGTTGGTGTTTGCCAAAACCGGTCATCAGGCCGAAGCGGCCGACCGGTTCCGAAACTCCGCAAGCCGGTTCTACCTTTTTGACAGCGCGTTGAATGACATCTCTGACGCCGATACGGAACATAACTCAATTGCGAGCGCCACCGCCGCCTATATTTATCAGCAGGCGCGGCTTTTGATTTTCACGGCTCTTGGCGCCATCGCTCTTCTGATGTCGACTTCGGCGGTGTTCTTCGAAGTAAAAGTGTGGCGTGTTCTGGTCCGTTCTTCCGGCATTATGCAGCGTCTCGCAAAGGGCGAGCTCGACACCGCGGTGGAGGGAACCTCCCGGCGTGACGAAATCGGCGAAATGGCGCGCGCGGTCCAGGTTTTCAAGGACAACGCCATCGAGATGCGCCGCCTTGAGGCCGAGACCGAGGCGCAGCGCCAAACCGCCGAGGAGACCCGCCGAAAGAGCGACGAAGTCGCAGCCGCCACCGAAAGGCAGCGAACCTTTGTTGTCGCTTCGATCGCGACAGGCCTGGAGGCCTTATCGAAAGGCGAATTGACATTCAGACTGAGCGGGTCATTCCCGGAAGAGTTCCAGAAGCTGCATGACGATTTCAATAGCGCGATGGTTCGTCTGCAGGATGCCATGCAGCTGATCAAGACTGCCGCGCTGGGGATACGCGCCGGTACCGACGAAATATCGCAATCGGCCGACGACCTTTCACGCCGCACGGAACAGCAAGCGGCAAGCCTCGAAGAATCTGCAGCGGCGCTCGATCAGATCACCACCGCCGTGCGGCGCATGGCCGATGGCGCGGGCGAAGCCAATAATGCGGTCGCAGCGTCGAAATTGGACGCCGAGCGCAGCGGCAAGGTGATGCACCAAGCCGTCGGCGCGATGAACGAGATCGAACAATCGGCCAAAAAAATCTCGCAGATCATTAGTGTGATCGATGAAATCGCATTCCAGACAAACCTTCTTGCTCTCAATGCCGGCGTGGAAGCGGCGCGCGCCGGCGATGCCGGCAGAGGTTTCGCAGTTGTCGCGACCGAAGTGCGCGCGCTGGCCCAACGCTCGGCCTCGGCGGCCAAGGAGATAAAGGCGCTGATTTCGACGTCCACCGATCAAGTCAGTGTCGGCGTGCAGCTGGTGGGTCAAACCGGCCAGGCGCTCGACCGTATTGTGACCACCATCGCCGAAATCAGTAAGCTGGTTGCCGATATCGCCACAACGGCCAAGGAACAAGCGTCGGGATTGCACGAGGTCAACAGCGCCATCGATCAGATGGACCAGGTGACGCAGCAAAATGCCTCGATGGTCGAAGAAAGCACAGCGGCCAGCTTCGGCTTGGCGTCGGAATCGCAACAGCTTGCCGGCCTTATCGCTCGCTTCAAGATAGGCGACGCGGCGGAGCACTTCTTGCGTGCGTCGGCTCAGGCGCCAGTAGCGCGCGCGAAGCAACGTCCTGTCCCCGTTCGCAATGTCAGAAGCCAAGAGGCGGCCGCAAGAAAAATCGTACCCGCGGAAGCCGGCTGGGAAGAGTTCTGAGTCATGGTCACAGGGGCGACTTTCACGGTCGTGCAGCTGCCGGTGGCCTTGGACTGCAAGGAGGCGGGGCTGCTTGCTGCCCGGTTGCGGACGTTGCGCGGTCAGCCGGTGAAACTCGACGCGTCTCGCGTCAACCGCCTGAGTGGCCTTTGCCTTCAGGTGCTCCTATCCGCTCGCAACACGTGGGCATCGGACAATGTCCCGATCCTGATCGAAGACGCATCCGCCGTTTTCTCGAAAGGGTGGTCGCTTTATGGCGCCACCCCTTTTGCGAGCTAGGACAGAAGGTCGAGACATGACCAATAAAAAACTCATCCTAACGGTGGATGATTCAGCGACCATCCGGGAGCTGCTGCTGTCCGAGCTGTCATGCCTCGGCTATCGGGTCACGCAGGCTGAAGACGGCATCGATGGGCTCGAAATGCTCTCGGTCGAGCAGCCCGATCTCATCATCACGGATATCACCATGCCGCGCATGGACGGCATTCGATTCATTCAGAATGTGCGTGGCGACGAACGCTACAAGGCAACACCGATCCTGGTTCTGACGACAGAAAGCGACCCCGACATCAAGGATCGGGCGAAGCGCGCGGGCGCCACGGGCTGGATCGTCAAGCCGTTTGATCCTCAAAAACTGGCGGAAGCAATCCGCAAGGTAACGGCGTGATGTGAGCGGATCAGCCACGTTGCCGCCGGACGTTCTCGCAGGGATCAAGCTTGGGTTTTTTGAAGAATGTGAGGAATTGCTCAGCGAACTCGAGGCCGGCCTTCTCGCGCTCAAACGCGGCGAGACCGATCCCGAGATCATAAACAAGGTTTTTCGCGCGGCGCATTCGATCAAAGGCGGTGGCGCGAGTTTCGGGCTCGCCCCGATGGTCGACTTCGCCCACCAGATGGAGTCGGTGCTCGCGGCCATCCGGTCGAACCAGCTAGCGCTCGACGCTCAGCTTTTGGGTTTGCTGCTGAGGGCGGCAGACGTGCTCGCCGATCATGTACGCGCGGCACGCGACGAAGGCCGGGTCGAGAGCGCATCGGCGCGGGAAATTGAAGGCGCGCTCATAGCGCTCGTTGCGGGCGATTGTCCCGCTGGTGAGGTCTCGAACCATGAGCCTGCCGAGGGGAAGCCAACCGCGGCGGTATGGTCCGACAGTGAAACGCCTTCGCCCGCCACGGCGCAGGAACGCATCTGGGTCATACGTTTCCGCCCGCATGCGAGTCTTTATGCCAGCGCCAACGAGCCGCTGTTCTTGTTGCGCGAACTTCAATATCTGGGAGAGGTACGTGCGACTGTGGACGACAGCGAGCTCCCATCGATCGACGATCTGGTTCCAGAGGACGCCTATCTCCTTTGGGCCATCTCGCTGACGTCGACGGCAGACGCGCAAGAAATTCGGCGGGTGTTCGAATTCGTCGAAGCCGATTGCGATCTGGAAATCGTGACCGATCAAGAAGGCGCGGCAACGCCTGTCGCGGATCGCAATCATCCAACCGCGGGCTCTGCGGCGGTAAGCAAACAGCCGGACAGCCCACGCCCAAGCATCTCCAGCAGTGGAATTGCGGCAGGCAGAAGCACTCCCCGTCTCAGCGAAACCATCCGTGTCGACGTAGAGCGGGTTGATCGCCTGATCAACTTGGCCAGCGAATTGGTCATAAATCACACCATACTGGCCCAACGTTTGGCGGGAATCGGCTCGGCGGGCACGTCGGAGACGGAACTGCCGCTCGACGAACTGCACCAACTGACGCGAGAGCTTCAGAATGGCGTCATGGCCATTCGCGCTCAGCCGCTGAAGGTTGTTTTCCAGCGCTTGTCCCGCCTCGTACGCGAAGTGGAAGCGGTAACGGGCAAGCAGGTCAATCTCGTCGTCGAGGGCGAATCGACCGAGGTGGATCGCACCGTGATCGAGCGCCTCATCGATCCCATGACGCACATGGTCCGCAATGCCATCGATCACGGGATCGAAACGCCCGAGGAACGGCTTGCGAGCGGCAAGACGGCGCAGGGAACACTCCGTATATCCGCCACCCATCGCGCCGGGCGCATCATCATAGAAATCACCGATGACGGCTGCGGAATCAACCGGGCGCGGGTGCATGCCGCTGCCTGGTCGCGTGGATTGATTTCCGGCGATGCCGTGCTGAGCGAACATGAAATCGATGAGCTGATCTTCTTGCCGGGCTTTTCAACCGCTAAGGCGGTTTCCGAGCTTTCTGGACGCGGCGTGGGCATGGACGTCGTCAAGAGCGGCGTGCAGGCATTGGGCGGCCGAATATCGGTGGCGTCCTATCCGGGAAAAGGCACCACTTTTGTGCTCAGTCTGCCGTTGACGCTCGCGGTGATGGAGGGAATGCTGATTTCCGTTTGTGGGCGCAGCCTGATAGTCCCGCTCAGCACATTGTTGGAAACGATCCATCCAAAGCTCGACGCAATCCGCTCCTTGGGAGCGCATGCGAGGCTCCTGAGCATCCGCGGCGAGCATGTGCCGCTCATCGACCTCGGCCACGCGCTTGGCTACCTGACGGAGCCTGCGCAGGTGAAGGGTGTCATCCTTTTGGTAGAAGATGATGCCGGACGGCGTGCCGCGCTGCTTGTCGATGACGTGCTGGGTCAGCAGCAAGTTGTCATCAAGAGCATTCAGGCGAATTATCGGATGGTCGAAGGAATCGCCGCCGCCACCATTCTCGGCGATGGGCGTGTCGCGCTCATCCTGGACGTCAACTCGATTCTCTTATCGCACGGGCGCTGGTCGGCGCCGGTCGAACAGCGTCTTGCAGCGGGATGAGATCATGAGACAAGCGTCGACGGTATCGGAATCACCACGCAGAGAGCTGCTCTCCTTTCGCCTCGGCGTGCAGGAATTCTGCGTGGATATCATGGCGGTACGCGAGATCCGCGGATGGACGGAGGCAACGCCGCTCCCGCGGGCACCGGATTATATCCGGGGCATGATCAATCTGCGCGGAACGGTTTTCCCCGTCGTGGATATGAGCGCGCGCTTCGGCTTGCCGCTGAACGATGTCGCGAGCCGGCGGGTCATCATCGTGGTTTGGATCGGCACCAAGCTTGTCGGTCTCCTGGTTGATGCGGTGTGCGACATCATCGTGGTGACCGATGCCGAACTGCAGCCAACGTCCGAACTCGCCGGTGAGGCCATCCGGACGTTCGTCAGCGCCGTTTTGATGGTTGAGAATCGCATGCTCTGCCTTATCGCCCTGAACCATCTGGTGCCGGAATTGGATGAAGCCGCGGCATGACGTATTCCGACAAATTGACCCCTGGCGTCGTGCGCGATGTGTTCGCGGGCAGAGAATTTCCTTTCACGCACCGCGATTTCCAGCAAATCGCCGATATGATGAACAAGGACGCCGGCATCGCCTTGGCGGAAGCAAAAGCGCCGTTGGTCTATTCACGGTTGGTGAAGCGCTTGCGCAATCTGGGCATCGAAAGTTTCAAGCAGTATTGCGAGCTGGTTCAAGGAGAGCGCGGCATCGAGGAGCGCCAACAGATGGTTGCGTCGCTCACGACCAATGTGACGCGATTTTTCCGCGAGCCACATCATTTCGAGCATCTTAAAGCTCATGTGTTGCCCGATTTGTTGAACGAGGCTCGCCGGGGCGCCCGTTTGCGTATCTGGTCTGCGGGCTGCTCCACGGGAGAAGAGCCTTATTCCATCGCCCTGACGATTCTGTCGATGATGCGCGACGCGACTCGCTTTGATATCAAAATCTTGGCCACGGATATCAACAAGCGGGTCTTGGCTCACGCGCAACAAGGCACGTACGGCGACGCCGCGCTACGTCCGGTAAGCCGCGAGCAGCGCTCCGATTGGTTCGTTCGGGGTGCCGATACCGACGGTGAGAAGAATTGGTCCGTGGGAAACGAATTGCGCGCGCTCGTGACTTTCCGTGAGCTCAATTTGATGGCCGATTGGCCAATGAAGCAGGCCTACCAAGCGGTCTTCTGCCGCAATGTGGTGATCTATTTCGAGGAGCACGTGCGCAGCCGGATTTGGGATGGATTTGCGACCCTTATGACGCCTGCGGGCTGGCTCTATATCGGGCATTCCGAACGAATTTCCCTGGCAGGGCCGTTCGAATTGAAGGCCTACACGACCTATCGGCGCAAGGGATCCCAAGGCTCATGAGACCGACCTCGAAATCTATCGCCGACGGGGCGCCCACGACGCGAGCGCCCAGCGATGCCGGCTCAAAGATCGCCCCCTTTACCTGGGATGGCCGGATCGTCGCGATGGGTGCTTCGACCGGCGGTGTCGAGGCGCTTACGGAAATGATCTCGCAGTTTCCTGCAAATGGCCCAGCGGCGCTGGTCGTTCAGCATATTCCCGCCGCTTACATCAAGCGCTTCGCCGAGCGCTTGGATAGGCTCTCGGCTGCCCGCGTCGAAGAGGCCTTTCATGGCGCGCTGCTCGGACCTGGTACAATCTATATCGCACCGGGTGCTTGCCACCTCGAACTCAGAGCCGGTGCAAAAGGCTTTTACTGCCGGCTGATCGACCACGAACCGGTGAATGGGTTCAAGCCATCGGTCGATGTGCTTTTCCATTCGGTCGCGCTTGTCGCCGGCGCCCAAGCGATCGGCGTCATCATGAGTGGAATGGGGCACGACGGCGTCAAAGGCCTAAAGGCCATGCGCGAGGCAGGAGCAAGAACGCTCGGCCAAGACGCTGCGAGCAGCGCGGTCTACGGAATGCCTAGGGCCGCATTTGAGATTGGCGCGGTAGAGCGACAGGTGCCTTTGGGAAGGCTCGCCAAAGAGATTCTCAAGCTCACCAACGCCCATGCAACGGAGACATTTTGATGCCAAATGATTTATCCACCCGCATCGTGATTGTCGACGATCAAGCCTCAATCCGCCATCTTATCTTTTCAAGCTTGCAGCACATCGGCTATCGCAATCTCGTGGAATGCGCTGATGGCGAGGAAGCGCTGAACGAAGTTTTTGCGCGGATGCCGAACCTCGTGATTTCCGATCTGAACATGCCCAAGCTTGATGGGCTGGGATTGCTGCGCGCCCTCCGGACCAAGCCGGGATTTGAAAAAATCCCTTTCATTCTCCTGACCAGCCGTGCCGAGACGGACATTGTGAAGAAGGCACTGGAATTGAAGGTGAACAATTATCTCGTCAAACCGTTCGCGCTCGACACCCTCAAACGCAAAATAGAGACGGTCATCGGACCTTTGGCATGACGGAACAAACCACCACGGTGTCGTCCGAAAAGCTGATCCACATTCACCAAGGTGAATGCCGCATCAGCGAGGACCCGCGCGTGGTGCTGACGACGATGTTGGGTTCCTGCATCGCAGCCTGCTTGCGCGATCCGGTTGCGGGCGTCGGAGGGATGAATCATTTTCTGTTGCCGGACACCGAAGAAGGTGACCGGTCCGCTTCGTTGCGCTATGGGGCCAACGCCATGGAGTTGTTGGTGAACGGGCTGCTGAGCATCGGCGCCAAGCGCGAGCGTTTGGAGGCGAAGCTCTTTGGCGGCGGTCGGATGAGCGATGGCCTTCTGGATATCGGCGAGAAGAACGCCGAATTCGCGGAGCTGTATCTGAACCGCGAAGGGATACCGCTTCTGGGAGGAAGCACCCGCGGCCGTGACGCGCGCCGTATCCAGTTCTGGCCGGTCAGCGGCCGCGTGCGCCAGCTGGCGCTGCACATCAAGCTTGACGCGATCGCGAAATTGCAGCCGCAATCGGCCAATGCTCTGCCAAAGGTGCACGGTTCTGTGGAAATGTTTTGAAGCGGGCCGACCTGGCGTTTGCGCGGTGTCTCCATCGGCCGGAGGTAAAGGAGACCCTCACACATTCACGTGTTCTCTCTTCGTTCCCCTGGTGCTTGCGCCTCGTAAGCGCGATATCAGCGTCATGTTCATTCAGACCGAAACGACTCCCAACCCCGCCACGCTGAAATTCCTGCCGGGCCGCGAAATCATGGCCCAAGGCACGGTGGATTTTCCTGACGCGGACGCAGGCAAGCGTTCGCCTTTGGCCACGCGCCTTTTCGCCATTCCTGAAGTGGAGCGGGTGTTCTTCGGCTCGGACTTCGTGACGGTGACCAAGCGCGAAGGCGATTGGCGGCATTTGAAGCCGGTGATCCTGGGCGCGATCATGGAGCACTTTACGCGCGGTCTGCCGCTGTTCGAGAGCGAAGCTGCGGCGGAAACCGAACCCACTTATGAGGGCGAGGAGGCAGACATCGTCGCCCAGATCAAGGAGCTTTTGGAGACGCGCGTGCGCCCGGCCGTGGCCAGCGATGG
>JAXDMY010000150.1:0-3180 GCA_034665805.1 Alphaproteobacteria bacterium | reverse complement strand
AACCACTTCACAGTGCCTGTAGCCACTATCAGTCTCCAAGTCTTAAGAAGAACAAGTCTTCAGATGATCGCCGACACACGAGTGTCAGCCTGACATCTCGCAGAGGCGCCCCATACATAGCCCAAATCGAAGCTTTCCGCTACCCCGGTTCCCGCCCTCGTCATCCTGGGGTGGCCCTCACAACCAATTGTCGTAAAATCCCACCATGACTGAACACCGATCGTCCACGGGCCACTCGTCCGGGCCCGAAAATCGCCTGGGTCGCGAGACCAGTCCATATTTGTTGCAGCACAAGCACAATCCGGTGGCCTGGTGGGCCTGGAGCCCGGATGCGCTGACCGAAGCGCAGCGCACCGGTAAGCCAATCCTGTTGTCGGTCGGCTACGCCGCCTGCCACTGGTGCCACGTCATGGCGCACGAAAGCTTCGAGGACGAAGCCACCGCGGCGGTGATGAACGAGCTGTTCGTCAACATCAAAGTCGATCGCGAGGAGCGCCCGGACATCGATCAGATCTATATGTCGGCCCTCCATCATTTGGGCGAGCAGGGCGGCTGGCCGCTCACCATGTTTCTGACGTCCAAGGGCGAACCGGTCTGGGGCGGCACGTATTTTCCGAAAACCTCGCGCTATGGCCGGCCGGCGTTCGTCGATGTGCTGCGCGAGGTTTCGCGACTGTTCCGCGAGGAGCCGGACAAGATCGGCCAGAACCGCGACTCGCTGATGGAGCGGCTTGCGGCCGACGCCCGGCCCGCCGGCAAGGTCACGGTCGGCGCCCGCGAGCTCGACCAGCTGGCTCGGCAGATCGGCGGAGCGTTCGACCCGACCAATGGCGGGCTCCGTGGCGCGCCGAAATTCCCCAATTCCGCGCTCTACGAACTCGTGTGGCGGGCCGCGCTGCGCGGTGGCGACAAGCGGTTTTTCGAGCTGATCGAACACACACTGGAACGCATCTGCGAGGGCGGCATCTACGACCACCTCGGCGGCGGCTTCTCGCGCTATTCGGTCGACGAGCGCTGGCTGGTGCCGCATTTCGAGAAGATGCTCTATGACAATGCCCAGCTTCTGGAGCTGTTGGCGCTGGCTTTTGCCCGGAACGGCAACACCCTGTTCCGCCAGCGCGCCACTGAGACGGTCGGCTGGCTCAAGCGCGAGATGACGACGCCGGAAGGAGCATTTTCAGCATCGCTCGACGCCGATTCGGAGGGCGAAGAGGGCAAGTTTTACGTCTGGTCCCAGGCTGAAATTGTCGAGGCTTTGGGAGCCGAAAATGCTGCACTTTTTGTGCAGCATTACGACGTCACCGAGGGGGGTAATTTCGAGGGTCAAAATATCCTCAACAGACTCAATCCCTTACTGCGAAGCCCGGACGATGACGCCCGGCTTTCCATGCTGCGGGACCAGCTTCTTATGCTGCGCAGCAAAAGGGTGCGGCCCGGGCTCGACGATAAGATCCTGGCCGACTGGAACGGCCTGATGATCGCGGCTCTGGCCAACGCCGGGACCTTGCTGGCGGAGCCATCCTGGGTGGAAATGGCCGCGCGGGCCTTCGACTTCATTGTGCGCAGCATGACCAGGGGCGATCGGCTCGGCCACTCCTGGCGCGAGGGCCGGCTGCTCTATCCAGGCCTCGCCTCCGATTTCGCCAATATGATCCGCGCCGCGCTGGCGCTGTACGAGGCGACCGGGCAGGGCGCCTACCTCGAGCGTGCGCTGGCCTGGCAGCGGGCGTTCGACGAAAATTACGCCCATCCGGGCAACGGCGGCTATTACCTGACCGCGTCCGACGCCGAGGGCCTCGTGGTTCGTCCGGCCTCGACCAGCGACGACGCCACGCCCAATCCGAATTCCATCGCTGCACAAAATTTGGTGCGGCTCGCGGCGCTGACCGGCGACGCCAAATGGCGTGAACAGGCCGACCGGCTATTCGACGGCATCCTCGCGGGCTCCGCCGATCACCTGTTCCAGCATGCGGCGCTGCTCAACGCCCTCGACCTCCGCCTGCATGCCGCCGAGATCGTCGCCACCGGCCCGGAGCACGAGCGCTTTGCCGCCGCGGCCCTCAAGCTCCCGTTCGTCAACCGGATCGTGCTTCGCGCGCCGTCCGCCGGTGCGTTGCCGGCGAACCATCCGGCGCAGGCCAAGATTGCGGCGGGATCGGGGAGCGCTGCGTTCGTCTGTGTTGGCGAGACATGCTCGCTGCCGGTGACCGATCCGGACAGGATCGCCGAAGTGGTCGGCGCGATTCGGCCCGCGACGCCCGCTTAAACCTCAGCGCACTTCGCAGATGTAGCCTTCCGGGCATTTGAACCGCGGCCGAGCCGGCGCGCGGTGAACCTGCTGCGGACGCGCCCGCACTTGCGGCCGCGGCTCGGGCCGGACCGGCTCGCGGACCTGCTCGGCGCGCGAGATGCCCGCGCCGCCGCCCCACAGCACCGGCACCCAAGCGCTGACGTATTTGCGCGCTGCCGTTTCGGTGTTGGTGTCGCTCAGGGTGGTGAGGCGGAGCTTCACGAATTTGTTGTTCCACGAGGTGACGCAGAGAAAGCCGTCTTGGGGCTTGGCGCCGTCGCGGGTGAGATGGAACGCCGCACACTGAAAGCGCGTGCGCTTGGCTGCGTCGTCGATGGTGAAATTGCGCCGCAGATAGACCTGAGCATAGAGCCCGCGCGGCTGCGCCAGGAACGCCTCGGCCCGCGCCCGCTCGAACTCGGCCTTGACGATCGCCGACTTGGCATCGTCGGGGATAGCAGCACGCTTGAGGTCGTAGATGAAGACGTCGAGCTTCCAGCCCGATTGCGAATAATCCAAGCCGAAACCATCGCCCGGCTTGATTTTCTCGAAGTTGGTCGAGTCGTTGAGCGTGAAGCCTTCGATTTCTTCGGGCGCTTTGAGCCCGAACACATTGACCGACGCAATCCCGAACGCCGGCACCGTCGCGACGGCACCAAAAACCAACGCGAACAGGGCGGTTGGGATCGCTCGCATCAGGTGTTCATGGATTCGAAGAATTCAGCGTTGCTCTTGGTGTTGCGCAGCTTATCCAACAGGAAGTCAATCGCATCCATGGTTCCCATCGGGTTAAGAATGCGCCGCAGAACGTACATTTTCTTGAGCACGGCCGGGTCGGTGAGCAACTCCTCCTTGCGGGTTCCCGAACGGGTGATGTCCATAGCCGGGAA
>JAXDMY010000149.1:0-2660 GCA_034665805.1 Alphaproteobacteria bacterium | reverse complement strand
CTCCGCCACCGCTGAGTCCGTTTCGGCCCCCGCATAGCGCGCTGCGAGGCTCGCGAATTCCACAGCCGACACAAGTTTGGACAACGCCCACACCGCCATGCCGCGCACCAAAGGCGAAGCATCGGAAAGATGCGGCTCTGCCGCGGACGCAAGTGTCGCGTCGCCGGAATTCCCAATGGCGATGAGCACATTGCGCAAGAAGCGGTCGCGTCCGATGCGCTTAATCGGTGAGCCCCGGAAGATTTCGCGAAAATTCGCGTCGTCGAGTTGTGCGAGCTCACGCAATAGCGGCGCAACCAATTCGATGCGCGGATGGAACGCAATCTCATGGGCGTCCTGCGCAAACTTGTTCCAGGGGCAGACCGCCAGGCAGTCGTCGCAGCCATAGATGCGGTTTCCGATCGCTTCGCGGAATTCGCGTGCGATGGGGCCCTTATGCTCGATCGTCAGATAGGAGATGCAGCGCCGCGCGTCGATTCGATAGGGCGCCGGAAAGGCATGGGTCGGGCAGATGTCGAGACAACGCGTGCAGCTGCCGCAATTGTCGCGTTCGGGTTCATCGGGGTCGAGTGCCAGCGTCGTGAAGATCGATCCCAGAAACAGCCACGAGCCGAATTCGCGCGATACGAGATTGGTGTGCTTTCCCTGCCAGCCTATGCCGGCCGCTGCCGCCAGCGGCTTTTCCATCACGGGCGCGGTGTCGACGAAGATCTTGACATCGCAGCCATGCGTCTCTGCGATCCAGGAGGCCAACCGCTTCAAGCGCCTTTTCAGCACGTCGTGATAATCGGCGCCTTGCGCGTACACCGAAATGACGCCGCGCTCGCGCCGCGCCAATGCCGCCAACGGATCTTCTGAGGGCGCGTAATTGACGCCCAGCGTGATGATGCTTTTGGCTTCGCTCCACAATCTTTTGGGATCGGCGCGCCGTTCGGACGTCGCCTCCATCCAGTCCATGTCGCCGTGAAGGCCCTGATCGAGAAACGCGGTCAGTCCTTCGGCCGCGCCTTGCGGCGCATCCGCGCTGGCGAAGCCGACGGCGTCGAACCCTTCCTCGCGTGCACGGGCGCGGATGGCATCGCGCATATCCGCGGCGGGCGCTGCCGTTTCAGAAATCGAGCTCGGCATAATGGGGCACCGGCGGCTGACCCGGCGCGCGGTCCGCGAGCAGCGGGCGGAAGGAGGGGCGCGATTTCATCCGGCTGTACCATTCTGTGAGGGCCGGAACGTCCGTCCACGGAACTTCTCCATAATAATCCAGGGCCGAGAGATGTGCGACGACCGCGAGATCGGCCAGCGACACATCGCGGCCCGCGAGGAACCCGCGCGACTCGGCGAGCGTGCCGAGGCCCGGAAGCACCGCCTTCAACGCGGCGCGCCCTAAGCGCACGGTCTCCATATTGGGCGAGCGGCGGATGAGAGTCCCGGTGTGGGCCTGCGCGGCCTTCTCGAAGACGATGCGCTTGGTCGCCTCTTCATGGAAATTCGTCATGGCCCAATCGAACAGGCGAAGCGCCTCGGCCCGCACGGTTGCGTCCTCGGGCAGCATCGGATGTTCAGGGTATTCGTTTTCGAGATGGTCGATGATCGCCCAAAGACCGGCGACCGCGGGACCATCGAGGTCGATGAAGATCGGCAGATGCGCGCACGGGTCGTCCGCCGCGGATAGATCGCAGGCGATCCGCTTCTCGCCGAGGATAAGCCGCACCAGACGCGAGGTCGGCGAAAACAGCAGATGGATGAGACGGCGCATGACGGCCAATCTAGAACAGGATTGCGAGCCGGCAACCCCTGAGCGTCGTCAGCGATAGATGCAAGAGTCGAGATTGTCGCGCCTGACCTGGGCGATGCGGGCTGCGATGATGCCCGATTGCCGCGCCACATAGGGTCCGGGCGCGTCGGCGCGGTAGTTCCTCGGATTGGGGAGGATGGTCGCCAGCCGCGCGGCTTCGATGACCGAGAGCTTGGCCGCTGGTTTGTGGAAATCGGCCTGGGCTGCGGCCTCCGCACCAAAGCGCCGCGGCCCCCATTCCGCGATATTCAGATAGGTCTCCAATATCCGCCGCTTGGGCCACAGGGCCTCGAGCAGGACCGTGAGATAGGCCTCGATCCCTTTGCGCGTCCAGGTCCGGTCGGGGGAGAGGAACAGGTTCTTCGCCGTCTGCTGGCTGATGGTGCTGGCGCCGCGCAAATTCCCGCCCGACGCGTTGGCGCTTATGGCCTTGTCGATGGCCGCGAAGTCAAAGCCGTAATGGGAGCAGAATTTGCTGTCCTCCGACCCGATCACGGCGCGCACGAGATTGGGGGAGATGGCCTCTAGCGGAACCCATCGCTGGCTGATCGGTCCATCGGTCAGCACGGTGGCAAGCATCAGGGGCGTGATGGGCGGCGGCACGAACCGGAAAAGAAGGATCAGCGAAACCGGCAGGATGACGAGGATACCGATGAGAACCAGAAAGATCCGGCCGAGCCAAGATCTGCGGCGCGCGCCAGCGCGGCTCCGGCCCGCTCCATATGTCCGATCCGTGACTCTTTGGGACATGACTCGCGCTAGTGTGGTGGAGATTTGAAGTTCCTAAAATTTTCATGGCATTTACGTTTAGGAACTTCAAATCCGAAAACCACACTAGATTCAATAAATTGCTAGTGTGGCTTAGAAT
>JAXDMY010000148.1:0-3059 GCA_034665805.1 Alphaproteobacteria bacterium | reverse complement strand
TTTATACTATAAATTCGTTACGTAGAATATCTACATATCGAAGCTAAAAAAGGACCTAAGCATTTACCGGTTCGACCAGACCGCCAGTTCGTAGCCGTCGGGGTCGAGGAAATGGAAACGCTGTCCGCCGGGGAAATCGAAGATCGGTTTTACGATTCGGCCGCCGGCGGCTTCGACCCGCCCTTGTGCAGCAACCAGATCGACGGCGTAGAGGATCACGAGCGGACCACCCGGACGCGGCGGCGTTCCGGTCGTGAACCCGCCGTGCAATCGACCATCGGAGAATTCGCAATAGGTCGGCCCGTAATCCGTGAATGTCCAGGCGAACGCCTTTCCGTAGAACGCCTTTGAACGCTCCACGTCGGCAACTCCCATCTCGATATAGTCGATGCGGCGGTCGTTCTCTGCCTGCGCCATGATTTGTTCTCTCATCCCGCGATCTTGTTGAACGTCTTGGACTGCGGACGTGTCGCGCAAGCCCTTCTCCGCGACATGCTGCGATCACAATTCAAGCCAATCTGCCGCCATCGGCCACGAGCGTCTTGAACGAAACGGCCAATCTCGCAATGCCCGCATCGGACGAGCCGGGAGCTTTGGGTGACGACAGACGCAACGGAGAACCGCATACTTGCACAAGCGGCCGGAAGCTACCGAGAGCGACCGGTCCACGGAGCGCTGCAGGATCATTTCGCCTGCATTTGGGTCCATCGATTGCCCAGGCCAGACGTGCAGCCGATGGTGATCGTGCCAGATGGCTGTATCGACCTGGAATGGATCGACGGAACCTTGCGGATCGCCGGCCCGGATCGAGTACCTAAAATTGAACGACTGGCGGCGGGCGCAACGGTCGTGGGGTTCCGCTTCCGCCCGGCCGTCGCCGGCGCCTGGTTGGGACTGCCGGCGTCCGAGGCCGTCAACCGCCGCATCCCGCTGGAGGAGTTCTGGGGCCCCGAGGCACGCCACGTGGCCGAAAGGGCGGGCGAGGCGCGCGACATCGGCGCGCTCGTGCGGGTGATCGAGATCGCGTTGGCGCGGCGAGCACCATCGGCCCCGTCGCGTCGACTGGATATGCACGCGGTTTCGAACTGCTGTCGAGCGGCGCGCCGCCTGGCAAATCGCTCATCCCCTGGCTTGCCGGGGTGCTCGCGCTGAGCGAGCGAACCTTGCGCAGGCGGTTCGAAACGGCATTCGGTTATGGACCGAAGACGCTCGACCGCATTCTTCGATTTCAGCGCTTCCTCAGACTCCTGCGCGGCTCCCGGAATGGTTCGGCGGCGAGTCTCGCCGTGGAAGCCGGCTATGCCGACCAGGCGCATCTCGGGCGCGAAAGCCGTCGGCTAGCGGCCGCGACGCCCCGCCAGATCGCAGCTCTCGCCGTGGACCGTAGGGCGCAATAGCGAGCGCATTGCGCCGATCTCAGCAGCCTCTCCGAACACACCTGATCCAGCGAAGCCGCGATCCACCGAGCGATCCGGGTGGTCCCGCCGGCCGCCCTTGTTTCACCTGGCGGCGTTGGATACATAACCGCCACCGAGCGGGCGATTGCGCCCCGCGGCCACGGAGAAGATGGCCGAGTGGTTGAAAGCACCGCAGCCGAAATTTCCTCACGTTGTCCTGAACCGTTGCGGGCAATGCCAACCGGTCAGTAAGATCAGATGTAGACCGCCGCCACAGGATCACAATCTGGGAGTTCGCCCCGCGCATCACCGGTTCGATTTGTCTCGCGACAGAAACGCGCTTATTCCCTCCATCTTTCTTCCGGCAAAACAAAATTCGATCGGCAAGATAGAGCGATGGCCTCTGGCCAGGACGCCCACAAGAGGTTGACCCATGAACGCTGCCACCCTTTTGATGATCGTCGTTGGCGCAATTGTGGGGGGCTTCATCTCGCATTGGCTCTCGCTGTACGCGAAGTCGCGGAGGCGGCCGCGGCTCGAGTTCCAAACCGGTTCAGAGGCTCCGTTTGTCGTCGCTGCGCCGCACAGTGAATCGCCGACACCGCGAATGACATGGATTCGCGTGCGTGTGCGCAATCATGGCTGGCGCGATGCAAAATCTTGCCGCGTCTATTTGACGGACCTCAGCAAGGACGGCGACAAACGTGACGACGTTATTTTGAAAGACGATGCGCTTGCGCTCTGGGCATCGAACGGCGGGGACGGCGACATGAACGCCCCTCTTACGATCTCGCGAGGTTTTGCCCGCTTCTACGACATCGCATATCTTCTTGATCGCGACGAGCTGAAAGTCTCCTCATCGCAATACGACGTCAGAACGACAGCCAAACTCGCGCCCGGCGTTTACCTGTTCGGTATCGCGGCCAGCGGCGCCAATTTCGACCCGGTCACGGCGAAAATCGAAATCCGATTTGACGACGCGAACGAACCGGTGGTCGTGTCGTTCAGGTAGGCGCCGCCCCCACGGCGCCCCCAAATACGGCGCCCCATCCGCGGCGTCAAACGGGCTTCGACAGCCATGGATACGCTGACGCCAGCCGGTTCCTGATCGCGACGACTGCCGTGGCCGACCCGCGTTGACGAGGCGTTGCGGGCGGCGCTACACAAGGCGACATCAGCCGCCGCCGCTCGGTAGTATAATGGCGCCAGGAGGCGCTGTCCGCGCTTGCACCCGAGGACAAAATTGTTACCTATGGCAACGGTTTGGAGAGGTGGCAGAGTGGTCGATCGCACCGCACTCGAAATGCGGCATACGGGCAACCGTATCGGGGGTTCAAATCCCTCCCTCTCCGCCAACAAAATCATATAATGCCTTGATTTTATTGTCTTTATTTAGCTGGCGTTTGCTCCAGCCCCCAAAACCAGTCCCCAAATTGAGTTCTTGTGATGCGAGCGGGTGACAACGCTGCTTAGGTGTTTGCTGGCTTGCCGCACCGTCACCTCGACAATCCCCGCCAATGCCGCCAGGGCGGCCAGCGAAATGGCCTTGTGCATGATGGTCGTGCAGGTACTGCAAAGCGCGGCCAAGTTACCGGTGGTGGGCGACAGGGGCACATAGTCGGCAATGCCTAGAGCCGGCACCCGCGGCGCGCGGCACTTGAG
>JAXDMY010000147.1:0-2916 GCA_034665805.1 Alphaproteobacteria bacterium | reverse complement strand
CCGACCGGGTCATGATGTGCGGCAGCCCGGGCATGCTCGAAGAGCTGCGTCAGATGTTTGAGGGGCGCGGCTTCCTCGAAGGCAGCCACAACGAACCCGGCCATTTTGTGATCGAAAAGGCGTTCGTGGAGCGGTGAGGCGTCTACGCTCCGCTGTCATTCCGGGGCGCGTCGAAGACGCGAACCCGGAATCTCGAGATTCCCCGATGTGCAATTGCACATCTGAGGTCTGGTCCTTCGGACCATCCTGGAATGACGTCGCAATATAACGCTGCGCAGCATTCGGGGCACGTCGCTCTCCAATCCAACAAGCAATGTTGATGGTATTATCAGCTTGCCGGCTGCTATAAACCCCGCCGAACGTCGCGTGGCTTTTCACCAACGCGTCGATTGCGGGAGCAACCGAGGTTTTGTCCGTATCCAACCATGCCGGCCCGGCCAAAACGGCCTTCGTACTCGCAGGCGGAGGCAGCTTTGGCGCCATTCAGGAGGGCATGATGCATTCGCTCGCCGCCCATGGAGTATCCGCCGACATGGTGGTCGGCTCCAGCGTAGGCGCCCTGAACGGGGCTTACTATGCGGGCGATCCGACCCTGAAGGGCGTTCTGCAGCTGGAAACCATCTGGCGCGGACTGCAACGCCAGGACGTTTTCCCGATCACCTGGCGGACCTTGCTGGGATTCATCCGGCGCCGGGATTTCCTGATTCCCCATGACGGGATCCAGAAGCTGATCGACGATCATCTGCCCTTCCGTAATCTACAGGACGCGAGCCTCCCGCTGCATATCGTCACGACCGATATCGTCACCGGCGACAGCGTCGTGTTGTCGGAGGGCCCGGCCGCGCAGGCGATCATTGCTTCCACCGCGATCCCCGGCGCCTTCGCACCAATTCCTTACAAGGATTTTTATCTGGCCGATGGCGCAATCTCCTCCAACACCCCGGTCAGGGTCGCGGTCGCAAAGGGTGCGAACCGCCTGATCATCCTGCCGACCGGATACGCCTGCGCCACGCATGCGCCGCCGATCGGCGCGGTCGCCAATGTGCTGCATGCGCTGACGCTCCTGATCTCGCGGCAATTGGTGGCCGAGCTGGAAGGCCTCGACCCCAGTATCGAATATTTTGTGGTGCCCCCATTATGCCCGCTGGTGGGATCACCATATGATTTCTCGCGGACCGCCGATCACATCGAGCGCGGTATCCAGAGCACGGACGCCTGGCTGTCGAAAAACGGCCTGGAGCACGGCGGAATCCCTGACGAGATGCGCCCGCATAGTCACTGAGCTGCAAGGTCAGGACAAGCTACGTTGCACTGCAAAAAGAGCGCATGATGGGCGATTTACCCGGCCACCGGACGGATTGATTCTCCGCCCGTGAATTCGCTAGCCTGCGCGGGCGACACGCTGTCATATCCATGACCTCTATGCCCGATATCGTGTAGAGGATGGTTCTGATAGTTGGATTAGGCTGCGGCCGACAAGAATAATAACGGCAAAATTTGCCGGAGGGGTTCCATGGAAACGTTGATGCTTCCGTTCTCGCCACGCTACATCGTGCTGACGATTTGCGGCGTGGTCACGGCCTTGCTCCTCGGCCTCGGGATCGTGGATCGCAAGGTGCTCGATCTGGTGTTGATCCCGATCCTCATCTTCGGGGGCCTGACGGTTCTCGGCATTCGCGACCTGTTGCAGCAAAACCACGCGGTTTTGCGCAACTACCCGATCTCGGCGCATCTGCGCTTCCTGCTCGAAGAAATCAGGCCGGAGATGCGGCAGTATTTCTTCGAGAGCGAAAAGGACGGCATGCCGTTTTCCCGCGACACCCGCGCCCTGGTGTATCAGCGCGCCAAGATGGTGCTCGACAAGCGGCCGTTCGGCACCCAGGAGGATGTCTACCGCGACGGCTACGAGTGGATGCACCATTCGGTGGCGCCAAAGGCTCACAGCGGCGGCGAGAAATTTCGCATCACCATCGGCGGCCCGGATTGCACCAAGCCGTATTCGGCCTCGGTCTTCAACATCTCGGCGATGAGCTTTGGCGCGCTCAGCCCCAATGCGGTACGCGCGCTGAACGCGGGTGCAAAAAAGGGCGGCTTCGCGCACGACACCGGCGAGGGCGGTGTCAGCCCCTATCACCGCGAGAACGGCGGCGACATCATCTGGGAGATCGGCTCCGGCTATTTCGGTTGCCGCAACCGCGACGGCAGCTTCAACCCGGACGAATTCGCGCGTGTCGCGACCGACGATCAGATCAAGATGGTCGAGCTCAAGGTCAGTCAGGGCGCCAAGCCCGGGCATGGCGGGGTGCTGCCGGCGGCCAAGGTTTCGGAAGAAATTTCCAAGATCAGGGGCGTCCCGATGGGCGAGGACTGCATCTCGCCGGCAACGCATCGGGCATTTTCGACGCCGCTGGAGATGATGGCCTTTGTCGGCAATATGCGAAAACTGTCCGGCGGCAAGCCCGCCGGATTCAAAATGTGCATCGGCCATCCCTGGGAATTTCTGGCGATCTGCAAGGCGATGCTTCAGACCGGAATCTATCCGGATTTCATTGTCGTCGATGGCAATGAGGGCGGCACCGGCGCCGCGCCGCTGGAATTCATGGACCATCTGGGCATGCCGATGCGGGAGGGCGTCAATTTCGTCCACAATGCGCTGATCGGCATCAACGCGCGCGACCGCATCCGCATCGGCGCCGCCGGAAAGATAGCGACCGCGTTCGACATGGCGCGCGCCATGGCAATCGGCGCGGACTGGTGCAATTCGGCGCGCGGTTTCATGTTCTCGCTTGGCTGCATCCAGTCGCTGAGCTGCCATACCGATCGCTGTCCGACCGGCGTGACCACGCAGGACCCGTCCCGCGCGCGCGCGCTGGTGGTGCCGCACAAGATCGAACGGGTTTACAATTATCATCATGC
>JAXDMY010000146.1:0-11681 GCA_034665805.1 Alphaproteobacteria bacterium | reverse complement strand
CTCTTGGGATTCTCTGGTCCCTATGGTTGCGGGCGTAAGAAACCACACGCCTCCAACGAGCGCATCGATGACACTCCGCGATGTTCAAACCAGCGCCCGTCACCACCGGCAGAAATATCACTCTCCTTCGTTGAGATTTTTCGATCACATCACGTAGCCGGACGGTGACAAATAATCGTCCGTCTGCAGATCCCGAAAAACTGCTCCCGATAATATCGCGGCATTGGCCGCTTGATCATTGGCTCTGTCGGCGTCCGGTCGTGTCCCGAGTGGCTTAAGGCGCAATTCTGGTACGGAGTGGTACGGAAAAGACCAGGGTTTTCCCCCGATTAGGGATTGAGGAATTAAGCGCGTACACTAGCTTGCTGTCGCTCACGCGCAGCTAGACTCGAGAATGTGCTCTTGTCCAACGGAGAAGAGCCATGGCCGGGTCGAGCCGCAATCTCCTTATTTCCGCTTTGACGCCACCGGATTATGGCTTGTTGGAGCCTCATCTCGAGAAGGTCGAGGTTGCTCTCCGCCAGACGTTCGAAGAGGAGAACAAGCCTATCGAACATGTCTATTTCCCCGAAGACGGCATTGTGTCGATCGTCGCGAAAAGCCGGCACGAACAGGCTGAAGCGGCAATCGTCGGGCGGGAGGGTATGACGGGCATCCCGGTCGTCTTGGGAAATGACCGGTGGGTGAATGACACCTATGTGCAGGTGGAGGGCCACGGTCTTCGGATGATGGCCAATGATCTGCGCCCAGCATTGGCAAAAAGCGCAAGTCTGCGGGCCGTGTTGCTTGCCTTCACGCAAGCGTTCGTCGTGCAGACGACGCAGACGGCACTGGCCAATGCGAGGGGAAATGTCGAGGGACGTCTGGCACGCTGGCTGCTCATGGCCCACGACCGTCTCGCTGGCAACGAGTTGTCTCTGACGCATGAATTCCTGGCTTTGATGCTTGGCATTAGGCGAGCAGGGGTTACCACGACGTTGCAAAAATTGGAGAGCGACGGGCTTGTGGTCGCCAAACGTGGCCTGATTGTCATCGAGGATCGTGCTGGCCTGATCGGGCTCGCCGGTCATCTCTACGGGGTCGCCGAAGCGGAGTACCGGCGTCTTATCCCGGGAAGCGAGTTCGGAACGGACAAGGGTTAGTTGCGCCCAGGATTGCGTTGCCGGGCTTTAACCCTATGCCGCGATCACCGGTTCGACCGGAGCTTCCAAATTTCCCGGAATATATTGGACGGGAAGGTTTTTTCTTGTCTGCGATCCCGTGCGAAGGGGCGCGCTACCGGCCTTGAGGCGATGAACCGCGTCATGCGCGGCGCCGAACCGAAGCACGGATTCGACAAGCGCATCGACATCGCAAGATTGCGTGCGGTGATTGACGAATGCGGCACGGATTGTGAACTGACCATTGATCATGGTCGTTGACGGGGCCGCTATTCCCGACTCATGGAGGTCGGCAACGATCTTGGCATTGATGGCCTCGGAGTCATCGGCGCGGTATCGGAAGCAGACGATGTTGAGCTGCGCCGGCGCCACGAGTTCCAATCGAGGATCGGACAAAACCCGCTCCTCGAGGTGGCGCGCCAAGGCACAGGTCCTTGCCATCACGGCTCCCAGCAGATCGGTGCCATAGGTTTTCAGGGTAAACCACGTCTTAAGCGCACGAAAGCCGCGCGAAAGATCCGGACCGTAGTCGCACGGCCAATGGTTTCCCGCAGCCAGCCCACGCGTTTCACGGCGCAAATACGCCGCAGGCGATGCAAAGGTGTCCCTGTGTTGTTCCCCGTCGCGGACCAATATGAAACCGGCGTCGTAGGGCACCTGCGCCCATTTGTGAAAATCGAAAGCGATGGAATCCGCGTCTTGAATACCGGCGAGGCGAGGAGCCAGTTCCGGCGATAGAACCGCAAGCGCCCCATAGGCGCCGTCAACATGGAACCAAAGATCTTCATTCCGGCAGAGCGCGCCAAGGGCCTGCAAATCATCGATGGCTCCGACATCGACGGTTCCCACCGAACCGACCACGAGAAAGGGCTTAAGTCCCGCGGCACGATCCGCTGTTATCGCGTCTTGCAGCGCGGTGACGTCGATGCGCTGCGAGGCGTCGACCGGAATAAGGCGCAGCGCGTCAATCCCGAGGCCGACGAGATCCATCGCCTGAGCAATACATCCATGTGCGGCGGCCGACGTGTATGCGCGGAGTCTTTCCCCCGCTCTTTTGAGGCCGGCCCGGCGGACATTCCTGCCCAGCGCCGCGGTGCGCGCCACCAATACGGCGATCAGATTCGCCATCGACGTTCCGGTAACAAAGAGACCGCTCGCGCCGGCCGGGAAGCCGAACATTTGCCGTACCCATTCGGTAATTTGGCGTTCGACTTCTATCGGTATGTGATCGCGGCCCCCGAGATTGGCGTTCAAGCCGGCGGCAAGCATTTCCGAAAGCATGCCTGTGACGGTTCCGCCGCCATGCACCCATCCCATGAAACCGGGATGAACATTGCCCGTCGCGTAAGGCACGACAAAGCGGGAAAACTCATCATAGACGTCTGCCAGCGCGCCTTGGGAGCGCGGTATCTCGGCGCGAAAATGCGCCCGAACGGAGTCCGGAATGGGCTGCCAGACGGGGCGCGAGCGAACATACTGCGTGTAATCAAGCATGTCGTCCAGCATGCGATGGGCCTGGGCTCGGACTGTTTCCCAATCGCTCGGATCGAGTGTCACGCCGGACGCGGAAGCGGAATCGTTCGCCATTGCTTAAGCGGCGCAGGCCTGCTCGCCATGCGCGTGCCGATGCAGCATCGCGGCGAAGGAATTGAAGATCTTTCGCATCTGCGGGGCCTTGTACGGGAAGACCTCCACAGGATCCATGTTATGGACGATCATCGCATTGTCGGCCTCGAAGATCAGAAGTTTTCCGTCTTTTGTTTCCGCGCAGTCGATCCCAAAATATTCCAGATCGATGCGGCGTGCGGTCTCCGCCAGGGCCACGCCGTGCCGTCCGGCAAATTCACCCTCGAAGTTCGCCATGAACTGCGCCTCTTCCGCGCGGCGCGCGGCGCATTGCGCCATATCGGCGTTGTAGTACCAGATCTTCCATTGATCGGAGATCGCCATGTGGCAGGCGTGGGGACGCCCGTCGACAAACACGATCCGATATTTGCGAAAAAGACCGTCGGCTCCGCTGTAATCGACATAAGGGGAAATGAAGAAATCGGCTTCCGGACGTTGCGACAGATAGGCATCGATGTCGGACGCATGCTCCAATTTGGCGAGCCCCAGGCCCGCATGGCCATCGATGGGCCGTACGATCAGCGGAAATCCGCCGTCCGTAATGCCGTCGCGCAACAACCCGCCATTATGGGCAATCTCGAGGAGGCTTTTGCGTGAGAGGCGGGCCGTCGTTGGAATGGAGATGCCAGGAGCGGACTTCAAGAGAGCGTGCAGGCGATCGCGGTCAAGCTGGAAGATGCTCTGCGGCAGATTGAGGACCGGTTTAGGCCAGGTTTTAACCAGCTGGGTGATCTCGCTGAGCGTGTCACTCACGGATTCCGAAACCGGGGCGGCGACCATCGCGATATCGTGCGCTGGCAATGGTTGGGGTAACGGCATGCCCGGAACGACATAAAGCGTAGTGAGCTCGATCTCCGAATCCTCGAGGAGGAATTCGAGAGGAGTATTCCCGCCCATGTCGGTAGCGGCAGCCAAAGCCAGGACCCGCAAGCGCGGCAAAGGGCTCGCGCATGGCGACCGATAGAGCCGTTGAATATCCAAAGCGCCGGCCTGGAGGGCGAGACCGCTGATTTGATCGCCGAGCAATTGCGCGATCACGGACATGTCCATGATGGCAGCTGTATCCAGACCATCCTTGGCGACGCGTTGCAGGAGATCGTACCAGAGCGGACCAAGATCGGTTCCGTCGAACGACATCTTGCTCAATTTTGCCAGCCCTATGCGTGTCGGAACCCGCTCTTGAAGAGCTTGGGCGCGTGCGCAGCTATCCATCATTGTAAGGGTCTCTGGAACGAATGGCGGCCGCGATCTCTTCAGAGGCACTCCGCTATGCCCAGTATTTCTGTACTGGCTGGCTGCATGGTAAAGGGCGATTGGTTAACAAGGTCCGGCTGGGAAAATTAAAAAATCACCATCATGCGTCAGGGCCGGCGAGGAGCCGGTGCCAAAGCGCTGGCGAGGGTCCGCTTCAAGCGGCTCCCGGATTTTCTTGGTAAATGCTAACCTAACAAAGGAGCCGTGGACGGAAAACCGTCCCTGATGGCCATATCCTTGGGGGGACAGCATGAGGCATCCGTTAACCGCAATGCTCGCGATATCGGCCGCGGCAAGCCTCTCGACGATCGCGCTCGCAATCCCGTTCTCGGATCCTCGGGCAGAGCGCATCGCGGCTCTTGATGCCAGCGGCGCAACCGAATCGCGCGATCCCGCCTGCCGTGCCGCGGCGCTGGTATCGGCCGGCGGCGCGTTTCCACGCAATCCGCACACGCTGGCGGTGCGCTGGGTGGGGTTTTCCAATTACGAGCTAGTCTATAATGGCCACATCATTCTGCTCGATGCCTATTACGATCGCGGCAGCTTCTTTCCGCCCTTGGGCGTCAAGGCTGCAGACGTCAAGAAGGCGGACGTGATCCTGTTGGGGCACGGCCATCTCGATCATATGTCGGATGCGGCCTCCATCGGTTCTCAGACGGGCGCGATGGTGGTCGGCGCTCCGGTCACGACCGAAAAACTCATGACGCAATCCATTCCGGCGCGGCAGATCAAAACCGTGACGGGCAAAGGCGGCGAGCTTCTGAAATTCAACGGTTTTACGGTCGAGCCGATCCTTGGACGCCACGGCGAGCCGGATAGACGCGTTGGCGAGGCGGTGTTGCCCGCCGTCGATTCGCTGCTGCCTAAGCTCACGCCGGCACAACAAGCCGAAGAAGCGGCGATCCGCGCGCGCGGCACAGGCGGGCCGCGCGTGATAACAGAGGGCACCATCGCCTATCTGATCACGCTCGATGACGGATTTCGCATCATGTACCGCGACAGCGCGGGCGTGATAACGGATTTCGAGAAGGCCGCGATGGCAAGAGTGGGCCGGGTCGATCTCGCCATCACCGCGCTCCGAGCAGATTTTCTCCCGCTGCTGACGATCCCGCAGGCGCTGGAATATATGCATGTCTACAAACCCGACGTGATCATGCCCGCGCACCACGATGCGGGGCAGACCGCGGGCCATGACGGCTTATGGCGTTCGACCGAGCCGGTGTTCCAGGCTTTGAAGGACGAGAATCCCGATCTTGTCACCATGTCGCGCGGCTACCGGGAACCGGTGTGCTTCAACACCGAATTCAATATTTCTCGAAGGCCGTAGACCCAATCAAGGAGCGCAAACCGTGCGGTTTCTGATTTCCACGATGACGAGGGTAGGCATTGCCGCGGGCCTTTGCGTTTTGCTGGCGTCCCAGGCCGCAGCAGAGGTCCCGGCCGTCGATTGGAAGAAGCAGGAAGCAGAGATTTTGCGCCATCACCGGTCGCTGGTTCAGATCGACTCCAGCAGTCCTCCGGGCAATGAGACGAAGGTCGCCGACTATCTGAAGAAAATCTTCGAGGCCGAGGGCATACCGGTCAAGACATTTGCGTTGCAGCCGGCCCGCGCCAATCTCGTGGCGCGGCTTAAGGGCAATGGCAAGAAGCGCCCGATCCTTCTCATGGCCCACACCGATGTGGTGGGCGTGCAGCGCGAGAAATGGCCGGTGGATCCCTTCGGCGCGGTTCTCAAGGACGGCTATATCTGGGGGCGCGGCTCGCGCGATGATAAGGACAAGTTGGCCGCCAATCTGATGGTGATGCTGCTGGCCAAGCGCAGCGGCGCCATGTTGGACCGCGATCTGATCTTTCTCGCTGAATCCGGGGAAGAAGCAGACCCCGCCGGCGTCGGCATCGGCTACATGGTTGGCCAGCATTTCGATGAGATCGACGCGGAGTTCGCTCTCACCGAGGGTGGTGGCGCGACACTGGAAAATGGGCGCGTGGCCACGATCAACATCCAGACCACCGAGAAAGTGCCCCGTCGCTTCCGGCTTGTTGCTACCGGCACCTCCGGCCATGGGTCGGTTCCACGCCTGGACAATCCGCTGATCCACTTGTCGGCGGCCGTGGCGAAAATCGGCAGCTTCACCATGCCGATGCGATTGAATGAAACCACCCGGACCTATTTCGAAAGGCTGGCGGCCATCAGTACGCCCGAAAAGGCGGCCCGATATCGCGGACTTCTGGCCGCGCAGCCATCGGCCGCGGTCCAGAACTATCTCGCCGAGAACGAACCCGAACGGTCTTCGATGATTCGCACCTCGGTTGTTCCGACGATTCTCAAGGCGGGCGTGGGTCCGAATGTCATTCCTTCGCAAGCCGAAGCGACCTTCGATGTGCGCGCCTTGCCAGATGAAGACATTCCGAAATTCTTCGAAGAGCTGAAGCGCGTGGTCAATGATCCGGCGGTGAAGGTCGAGCCGATCACGGTGAATTTGCGCCCCGTTGCGCCGTCTTCGCGGCTCGACTCGGACATGTATCGCGCTTTGGAAAAAGTCAGCGCCGCAATGTATCCCAACGCGACGATTCTGCCGACCATGTCGACGGGCGCGACCGACATGGCGCAGTTGCGGGCCAAGGGCATCCAATCCTACGGAATCGGGCCGGCCAGCACCGAGAGCGACACCATCAATTATGGCGCCCACAGCGATGTGGAACGGTTGGCGGAATCCTCGCTTTACCGGTTCGTCGAATTCACCTGGCGCGCGGCGATGGAAGTGGCCGGCAGCAAATAGTCGCATCAGTTGTTGAGGATCGGAATCGTTTTCACGTCGGGCGGCGGCGGCAGCGATCCGACATAGGCAAAGATGTCGGCCACCTCGGAATCGGGAAGCGCCGACGCCACATAGGGCGGCATCTCGTTGACCGGTTGGCGCAGCTGGTTGATGAAGGCTGGGAATCCAATCCCCGCATTGGCGATGCGCAATCCACCCGTGCGCCCACCACCTCCCTGACCCACGGTGCCGTGGCAATAGGAGCAGCCCTTGGTGAGGAAGAGCTGCTTTCCCTTGGCGGCGTCGCCTTTGGGCACATCCGCGGCCCAAGCGCTCGATGCGACAAGCGCAACAAAAGCGGCGATACCTAGCGAATAAGTCCTCATCGTTTTCAGCGTCCCTGCGTCACGACGTCGAGAAGGACAGGTTCGCCGCCCTTGACGATGGCGATGGCTCGTTTCAACGCGGGTGCCAAATCCTTGGGGTCGGTGATCGGACCGATGGCGGCCACGCCCATGCCTTGCGCGATTTTGGCGTAATCGATGAAGGGATCGCGCAGCGTGGTCCCGATATAGGCGGTGTCGAGCGCGCGCATGTGGCGCGCCGCCATGCGCTGCACATGCATGACCTCTTGGTGATAGCCGCGATTGTTGTGCATCACGGAAAGAATCGGAATCTTGTGATGCGCAGCGGTCCACAACACGCCGATGGTCATCAGAAGATCGCCGTCGCATTGCAGCGACACCGTCAGGCGGCCGTGCTTGCGGTTGGCGAGCGCGGCCCCGACGGAGGCCGACGCGCAATAACCGATGCCCATGCCGCCGCCATCGCCGATGAAATGATAGGGTTTGTCCATCGTCCATAGGCGCTGCGGCCAATAACTGACCGAGGCCGTCGGCGAGGCCAGCGACCAATCCTCATCCTTGATCTGCGCCCACACTTCCATCGAGAGGCGTGCGGTGCTGATCGGGCTCGCGTCCCAGCCATAGGTGGCGTCGGATCGGGCGCGCAGCAAATCGGCATGGTGGGCCTCGGCGAGCTTCTTGCCGCGCGCTTCGAACTTCGATTTCTGTCCCGCATCCACCAGCCGCTTCACCGCTTCGATGAGGCCCGGCATGGTCGCTTCGCCATCGCCCGTGATGGCGGTATCGACATCGGCAAAACGTTGGAAATCCTGATAATTCGCTTTGATGTAGAGATCGCCGCTGCCCAGGCTGATGGTTTTGGCGCCTTCCTTCATGAGTGGACGCGACGTGCGGTGAAGCTGGTCGCGATAGGAATTGATCGAGCCCCAGAAATCGCTCATTTCGAGGCCAAGGACGATATCGGCTTGCGAGATGTGCTGCCGTGCGCGGCTGCTCTGGTTGAGCGGATGGCGCGAGGCGAGGTTGAGCCTTCCGCTGGTGTCGATCACGGGGCATTGCAGGGTTTCGGCGAGCTCGGTCAAGTGCTTCGCGCCGGCAGGCGTGCGCGCGTAACGGTCGGCGATGAGGACCGGATTTTCCGCGGTCACCAACAGACGCGCGGTTTCCGCCACCGCGCCGGAATCGCCTTGCGGCGGCGTTACCCTGGGCAATTTCGGAATGCGCAGATCGAGGCCGTCCGGAATGGGGTCTTCCTGCAGGGCGCCGTCGGCAACGATCAACACCGGCGCCGTCGGCGGCGTCATGGCAATCTTGTAGGCGCGCACGCTGGATTCGGCGAAATGCTGCAGCGAAGCGGGATTGTCGTCCCATTTGGTGAAGTCGCGCGCCACGGAGGCCGTATCCTGCGCGCTGTGGTTCCATTCGATCCCTGGCCGGCGCAATTCGGCCGCCATGGTGTTGCCGACCACGACATAGACCGGCACGCGGTCGCACCAGGAATTGTAGAGCGCCATGGTGGCGTGATGCAGGCCGACCGTTCCATGCGCGAAGACGCAGAGGGGCTTGCCCTCGATCTTGTAATAGCCGTGCCCCATCGCGACCGAGATTTCCTCATGCGAGCAGGTGAGGAATTCCGGGTTCTTGTTGCCGCCATAATTGACCAGGGATTCATGCAGGCCGCGGAAGCTCGAGGCGGGATTCGCAGCCATGTATTCGAAGCCGAGGCTCTTCAAGCAGTCGATCATGAAATCGCTGCCGCTCTTGCCTTCGGTCAAAACCTCGAGCGCGGGCGGCGGCGCGGTTTCGGCCGCCTTGTTGGGCAGGGGCACGGGGTTGCGCGCTGGCGCAGCGGGCGCCTGGGCCGCGGCCTTCAGCGGGGCCGCAAAGGCTGCCACCCCGGCGAGGCCCGCGCCCTTCAAGAACCCGCGGCGGCCCGCATGTGTGCTGTCTTTGGTTTTCGACATTGTCCGCTCCCCGCATGATTCACAGCTGAGTAGCCCAGTTTATGTGCGGGCCGCCCAACGGTAAAGGCGAGCCTCCGTGGGTTCGGTTTGACCCTCGTGGCCCGGCTAACTCGCCCGGATCAGCTGATCGAAGGAACGCCGCGTCGAACGGCAGAGCTTTTTCCGCGGGCGTGGCCATCCCAGGCGACCCATGAAGACGAACTCCCCATTGCCCGCCAGGATATTGTCGACGGACGCGGCAAGTTTCCCGGCGGCGCGAAGCGGGCCTGCTTCTCTCGTAAAGGGCGTCCCGCTCCTGCCGTAATGGGCGAAGGCGAGTGTGGCCAGACAGGGCTGCATGGCGAGGCCCAGTTTGGTGGCGGTAAGCCAGAACCGTTGAATGGCCTGTCCCGTTTCCAGAAGCGCCTGCACGCGCTCGTCGGGCGATGCCTCTTTCGCGTTCATCCGAATGGTGAAATAGGCCGCGCTGCACAGGCCGGGGAGATAGTCCATCTGCAGCACGGCTCCCCCAGTGCCCGCGAAGCGATTAAGGCGTTTGGTTCGCGACCACGCTTGCATCGCCCATTTCATGATGCGCAGCGTCATATCATCGAGGCCTATCGCACCCGCCGGTATCCCCGTAGGGCTGAGATTGCCGTTCCAGTCGATGATACGCTGATGGACGGCGAAGGCCTCCGGAATACGAAGGCGGATGTCCGTCGCTTTGCCAACGAGCCGTGCGATGCGCCAGCGGGCGCCGGCGCTCTCATGCCAATCGATGGTCAGGCGATTTCCGAGGGCCGCTTCCAAGGCTTGCTTGTCGGTTTTGCGCAAAGGTCGAAGGTGATAGGGCCAACGGTTGACCGAGCGCAAGGAGAGGTAGCCACCCAGAGGATCGGGCTCAATCGTGTTGTCGGGAGAGAAGCGCGCCTCGATCCGATAGATCGAGCCGTCCCGGCCGCGATAGCGCCAATCCATGCGCCTTTGGAAACCGCTCGCCGCGATCCGCAAAGTCTCCAGCAAGATGCCGGCGGAAATGATGGTCGGTTCGCCATCGCGATATTCATAGACATTGCCGCCGGACTCATTGGCAATATGAACGATGAGTGTATCCTCGCCGGTGATCTGGAATCGCCAGGGCTGCGCATTGTCGCCGCTTGGCGCCCATCGCGCGCAATCGATGATCTCCTCGATGACGGAGGAAGGATATTTCCGCTCAGGGGATTCTGGCATTCCCCGGAATAGGAGTTCGGCCTTCTCCAGCTTTTTCAACTGCTCCGGAGTAGCGTTTCCCTGAGGCAAGCATGTGACGACGGTCTGGCCGAGATAGGCATCGAAATGATGGTGATAGGGCGCGGGCTTCACCTCGCCGCGTCCGATAAGAAGCTTGACCGCCGCCGCCGCTGTGACCGCCGCGCAAAGCTCGCAGCCGACGACGGTCGACGGTCCCTTTTTGCCTTTGATATCAAGCCGGCTCGGGTCGGCGAGATAACTCAGATGGATGCCGCTCGGTGCGACGCCGAGGAAGAAGTTCACATATTGGCGCAACTGCGACTGGCCTTCGAGACGGAAATAATCCTCGAACGTCATCCCGTCCTTGGTGAACGCAAGGAACCCGACGCCCATGCCTATCGGCGCCGCCGTTAGCGCGGGGATGCCGAGTTCGGCGCAGCGCGCGAACACTTTGCGGCGTATGTCAAGGACGAAAAAATCGAAGCCGTCCACGAACAGATCCACACCGTCCAGGAACGCATCCATGTTCTGAACATCGATGCCCGTATCAAATCGCTTGATGCGTAGCTCGGGATTGATGGCGAGTGCCATCTCGCCCAGCGTCTCGGCCTTGGGGCGGCCAAGAGTGTCCATCGTCGCGCCGATTTGGCGATTGAAATTCGCGATCTCGAAGTGATCGAGATCGGCAATGTTGAATGCCCCGATGCCGAGGCGCGCAAGCGTGAGCAGATGAAATCCGCCGACCCCGCCCATGCCGGCGATCGCAACGCGTTTGTTCCTGAGAGCCTGCTGCTCCCAATCGGTCAGCCAGCCGATATTCCGGTCGAACGCGGCATTGAAGCGGAATGCATCGTCGCCGGGAGTCGTGTTTGTGCCCGCAGGAGCTGCGGTCATTGCATCACGCGGCCGCGGAACAGGCCATCAGAGATCCCCCGTCCGTGATCACTTCCCAAAAGGCAGGACGTTCATGCATGACTGATTCGAGCATATTGGTAACGTTAATGTAGCATGGCTGGCGTAGCCCGCGAAACTCGACCAAAGGACCGATCGGCCTGAAGCGAATCGCCATGGCGCCGAGCATACGCAGCAGCGTCGGCTCCATCAACGCGCACCAATGCGTGACCCCATGCTGCCTGCTCATGCGCACCAATCCTTGGATGAGCCCAAGCCGCATCAACGGGCCGGAATTGTTCAAGAAGGCATCCCCATCGCCCGAATCCGGGGCGTAGGTCATCAGCCGGCGGAAGTGGCGGGGAGATGCTGAAGCGGGACACTTCGGCCATGGTGCCGACGGGAAGGGACAGCAAGACTTTCGAGGAACTGGCGTCGAGCAGACGCTGC
>JAXDMY010000145.1:0-3601 GCA_034665805.1 Alphaproteobacteria bacterium | reverse complement strand
CAACGCGCCACCGGCGCTAAAGGCGGCGGATTTGCGGTTGTCGATGGTGCGCCGATTGACGCCATACCAGCCAATCTCACCCGACAGCCGGCCATATTCGATCTTCGGACAGCGGTTCATGATGACGGTGAGCCCTGCGGCCTCGGCGCGGCGCGCGGCCGCTTCATTGATGACGCCGAGCTGCATCCACAGGATCCTGACGCCCAGCCGGTCCTTGTTGGCGATGACTTCGTCGGTAATGGGGCCGGCTGCGTCCGAATTGCGGAAGATATCGACCATATCGACCGGTGGCGGAACATCGTTTACGCGCGCGTAGACGGTCTGCCCCAATATGTCCTTGCCCGCCTGGCCCGGATTGACCGGAATGATCTTGAAGCCCTTGTCGAGCAGATATTTCATCGCGAAATAGGATGGCCGCGCCTCATTGGGCGAGGCGCCCACCATGGCGATGGTTTTCACGCTCCTCAGGATTCGCGCGATCTGTGCATCGGGATAATCGGGATAGAGCTTCATTTGCCGGGCCATTTGGGAGGGCGCTTGTCCAGAAACGCGCCGATGCCCTCGATTGCTTCATTATGCAGCATATTTTGCACCATCACTTCGCCGACATAATCATAGGCATTGGAGAGACCCAATTCGAGCTGATGCTGGAACGCCTGCTTTCCGGTGCGAAGCGTTTTGGTCGGCTTGGAGGCGATGAACCGGGCGAGCAGCTGAGTTTCTTTCGCCAGTTCCGCCGGCGCGACAACGCGATTGACGAGGCCGAGACGGCGCGCCTCTTCGGCGGAAATCGCCTCGCCCGTCAGCAGCATTTCCATCGCCGCCTTGCGCGGCACGGCGCGCGACAGGGCCACCATGGGGGTCGAGCAGAACAGACCGATATTCACTCCGGGGGTCGCGAAACGCGCTTCCGTCGAAGCCACTGCGAGGTCGCAGGACGCCACCAGTTGGCACCCCGCTGCGGTCGCAACCGCATGGACCTGCGCGATGACCGGTTTGGGATGGCGCATAATGGTCTGCATCAGATGGCTGCATTGCGCGAACACGCCGCGGTAATAGGCGAGTCCGGAATCGGAATCGCTGCGCCGCGCGCTCATCTCCTTCAGATCGTGGCCGGCGCTGAAGGCCGGACCTTTGGCGGCGATGACGATGACCTTGGTGGCGTCGTCATCCACGGCTTCATCGAGCGTGAGCTGCAAAGCGCGCATCAGGCTTTCGGAAAGCGCGTTGCGCGCTTCCGGACGGTTCAGCGTGATGGTCAGGACCCCGGCCTCGCGGGTGGGCAAGAGCGGGGGAAGCGGGTTGGGTCGGTCCATGTGCCTTTTACCCCTGTTTTTGCTCCTGACCGCAAGGGGTTCTCGCTACATACGGTATAATGTTACCGTATCGTGAGACACCAGGAATTTCGGGGTTTTTGCTCATTCGGCTTGACGCGATAACAGCGCGCCGCTACATCCGCGCGTCGCAGTTCGTGCTGAGACACATTTCCTCGGAGTGACTAATGCAAACCTATTCGCTCAAAGCGTCCGAAATCCAAAAGAAATGGGTGGTGATCGACGCCGAAGGCCTGGTCGTCGGGCGGCTTGCCGCTGTCATCGCCACGCGCCTGCGCGGCAAACACAAGCCGACTTACACGCCCCATATGGATTGCGGCGACAACGTCATTGTCGTGAACGCCGAAAAGATCCTGTTCACCGGCAACAAGCTGACCGACAAGAAATATTATTGGCACACCGGTTATATCGGCGGCATCAAGGATCGCACGCCGGAGAAATTCCTCACCGGCAAGACGCCCGAACGCGTCGTGGAGCTTGCGGTCAAGCGCATGCTGCCGCGCGGCCCCTTGGGCAAGCATCAATTCGCCAATTTGCGCGTCTATGCCGGCCCCGAACATCCCCATGCCGCCCAACAGCCCGAAGCGCTGGATGTCGGCGCGATGAACCCCAAGAACACCAACTACCGCAAAGCGAAGGCAGACTGACATGTCCGAAGGAGTTCGCGATTTCGCCGATCTGAAGACGACGCTGATCAAAGCGAAGCAGCCTGAAACACAGCAGCCCACGCCACAGGAAAACCGCCCCAAGCTCGACCGCCAGGGGCGCGCCTATGCGACGGGCAAGCGCAAGAACGCCGTCGCCCGCGTTTGGATCAAGCCCGGCCCGGGACGCGTCGTGGTCAACGGCAAGGAAGAAACCGTCTATTTCGCCCGTCCCGTGCTGCGCATGATCCTGCGCCAGCCTCTGGTCGCAGCCGGACGCGATGGCCAATACGACATCATCTGCAAGGTGACGGGCGGTGGTCTTTCGGGTCAGGCGGGTGCCGTGCGCCACGGCATCTCCAAGGCGCTGATCGCCTTTGAACCCAATCTGCGCCCCACACTGAAAACCGGCGGCTTCCTCACGCGCGATGCGCGCGTCGTCGAGCGCAAGAAATATGGCCGTCCCAAGGCGCGCCGCAGCTTCCAATTCTCGAAGCGGTAGTCGGGTCGTTACATTGTCATTTTGGAAGCAGCGCGCCAGAGAAATCCGGCGCGCTGTTTTGCTATGAGTTGAGTTAGGGCTGTGTGCGGGATTTCGACGGTAGCAGGGCTCAGATCCGTTCAAGCACCACGTCCAGCACGCACTCCAAACCGCGAGGGTCGAAATCCATATTTGGAGGGTCGCCGCCGAGGGCGTGCTGCAGAAGACGCGAGCCAAACCCTTTGTGCTGGGGCGGTTTGACCAGCGGCCCGCCTCGTTCCTTCCAATGCAATTTCACCCGGGCAGGCTTTGTGTAAGGGAGCAATTCCCACGTGACGCTTACGCGGCCGCTGAAATTCGACAAGGCGCCATATTTGACCGAATTCGTTGCGAGCTCATGCAAATTCATGGCCATAGCCAGCGATTTCTCGGAATCCAGCCAGACATTGTCTGGGCCTTCGACAAGGAATCGCTCGCGATGCTGCTCTTGGAAGGGGTTCAGCGCGCTTTGGATGACGTCGTTCAATGATGCGCGGTTCCATTGTTCCGAGACCAACAGATCGTGTGCCCGCGCGAGCGATTGCAGCCGAGCGACGAACGCGGCCTTCTCTTCCGCGGTTGCGCTGCGCATCGTCTGTGTCGCCAATGCCTGCACGGTTGCCAGCGTATTCTTGATCCGATGTTTCATCTCGAAGAGGAGAAGGGTTTTCTGTTCTTCGGCGCGCTTGCGGTCGGTGATGTCACGGGCGATTTTGGACGCGCCAACGATCTTGCCGTTGGCGTCTTTGACGGGCGACACCGTCAATGAAATGTCGATAAGGCTTCCATCCTTGCGCCGGCGAATTGTCTCATAATGCTCGACCCGTTCGCCGCGCGCGATGCGGCCGATGATTCCAGGTTCCTCGTCGAGCCGCTCGGGCGGAATCAAAATCGTGACCGATTTGCCGATCATTTCTTGAGCGGTATAACCGAATAGCCGCCCCGCGCCATGGTTCCAGCTGAGAATCGTGCCTTTGAGATCCTTGCTGATGATGGCGTCGTCGGAGGATTCCACGATCGAAGCGATGCGTTGCGCGAATGTCTCCGCGAGCTTGCGATCGGTGATATCCACCAGCATGTTTACGGCGCCCACAAGCCTGCCC
>JAXDMY010000144.1:0-14653 GCA_034665805.1 Alphaproteobacteria bacterium | reverse complement strand
TGTGCTGTTCATCGCTTTACGTCCCAGGTCGTGCCGGTGGGCGAATCCTTCAGCACAATACCCTTTGCAAGCAGCTCGGCTCGAATGCGATCGGATTCTTTGAAGTTTTTCGCCTTTCGCGCCGCGTTCCGGTCACCAATGGCACGTTCGATGTCTTGCGTATCGGCCGGCGGCTTTGAAGCGATCCTTTCCTGCACCGATGAGAACCCGAGCAGCCCGAGCCCGCCGGCGAGCTCGGTGTCCTTTGCCTGGTGCAGCTCCGCGAGCGCCTGGGGCGTGTTCAGATCATCGAGCAGCGCGGCAAGAAAGCCATCGCCGATGCGCGGCGACGCGATGGGCTCGGCCACGCCGTACCAGCGTTCCAGGATCGCCCAGCTCTCCTTCAATCCTTGGATGGTCCAATCTATCGGCTGGCGGTAATGGGTCCGCAGCATGTTGAAGCGAAGCACCTCACCGGGCCAATCTTTCAGAAGATCGCGGATGGTGAAGAAATTTCCCAGGCTCTTGGACATCTTCTCGCCTTCGACCTGAAGGAAGCCGTTGTGCATCCAGATTCGCGCGAGCGGGTGACCGTGATGGGCGCCCTCGCTCTGGGCTATTTCGTTCTCGTGATGGGGAAAAACGAGGTCGATGCCGCCACCATGAATGTCAAAGGTCTCACCCAATAGCGCTTCGCTCATCGCCGAGCATTCGATGTGCCAGCCGGGACGGCCGCGTCCCCATGGCGAATCCCAGCCGGGCTGTTCCGGCGTCGAGGGCTTCCACAGCACGAAATCCATCGGATTCTTCTTATACGGCGCCACTTCGACGCGCGCGCCGGCGAGCATCTCATCGAGCGACCGGCGCGCCAGCTTGCCGTAATCGGGCTTGGACGAGACATCGTAGAGCACATGGCCTTCTGCGACATAGGCGTGGCCAGCCTCGATCAACCGCTCGTTCATCGCGATCATCGCGGCGATGTGGTCCGTCGCGCGCGGCTCATGCGTGGGCGGAAGACAACCCAGCGCCGCCACGTCCTCGCGATATTGTTTCGCCGTGCGCTCGGTCAGTTCGCGGATGGAGATGCCCTCCTCGGCCGCGCGCGCGTTGATCTTGTCCTCGACGTCGGTGATGTTGCGGACATAGGTAACATGCGCCTCGCCATAGATGTGGCGCAGCAGGCGGAACAAGACGTCGAAGACGATGACGGGCCGCGCATTGCCGATATGGGCGAAGTCATAGACCGTGGGCCCGCAGACATACATGCGCAGGTTTTTGGGGTCCAAGGGGAAGAATTCCTCCTTGGATCGTGAGAGCGTATTGTAAAGCCGAAGCGTCATGACTCACTCATAGCAACAATTGGTTGGCGTTAGACCCCCCACCTGGTCCTTCGGACCATCCCCCGATCAAGTCGGGGGCAGGCTCTCCCCCTCAAGGGGGGAGGAGGAATTAGCGCGCGTCGCGGAAGGCATTGGTGATCGGGTAACGCCGGTCGCGGCCGAAATTGCGCGACGAGAGTTTCACGCCGGGCGCGGCCTGGCGGCGCTTATACTCGGCGACATAGAGGAGTTGCTCGACGCGGCGGACGGTGGCGGGATCGTAGCCCTTCGCCACCACCTCATCGAAGCTCATCTCGCCCTCCACCAGGCATTCCAGGATACCGTCCAGCACCTCATAGGTCGGCAGCGAATCCTCGTCTTTCTGGTTGGCGCGCAATTCCGCAGTGGGGGGCTTCTCGATCACGCGCTCGGGCATGACCCGGCCCGCAGGTCCGGCCGCGCCTTTGGACCGCGTCTGGTTGCGCCAGCGCGACAGCGCGAAAACCCGCGTCTTGTACAAATCCTTCAGCACATTGTAGCCGCCCGCCATGTCGCCATAGAGCGTGGCATAGCCCACCGACATTTCCGACTTGTTGCCCGTGGTCAAAACCATCGGACCGAATTTGTTGGAGATCGCCATCAGGATAAGCCCGCGAATGCGCGATTGGATGTTCTCCTCGGTGATGTCCGGTTTCTTCCCTGCAAATTCGGCGCTGAGGATTTCGCCGAACGCATTTACCGGCGGCTCGATGGGCACCGTATCGAGGGCCACGCCCAAAAATCTCGCCACCGCGACGGCATCTTCCAGACTGTCCTGCGACGTATAGCGCGACGGCATCATCACGCAGCGCACGCGGTCTGCCCCCAGCGCGTCCACCGCGACAGCGGCCGTCAGCGCGGAATCGATGCCGCCGGACAGACCGAGCACGACGCCGGGAAAACGGTTCTTGTTCACATAATCCTTCAGGCCCAGCATCATCGCCGAATAGAGCGCGGCGTTCAGCTCTTCGGTCTCCGCGAGCGGTCCGGGCTCACAGGCCCAGCCCTCGCTCCCGCGACGCCAGTGGGTGATCGCGACCGCCTCCTCCCAGCTCGGCAATTGCAGCGCCGGGCGCTTGTCGGCGTTGAGCACGAAGGACGCGCCGTCGAAAACAAGCTCGTCCTGGCCACCGACCTGATTGAGATAGGCGAGCGGCAGTCCCGAATCGATGATCCGCGCGACCGCGACATTCAGCCGGTGATCGCGTTTGAGCGCATCGAAAGGCGAACCATTGGGCACCAGCAGAAGCTCGGTGCCGGTTTCGGTCAGACATTCGACCGGATCGGCGCCCCAGATGTCCTCGCAGATGGGCACACCGATGCGCACGCCGCGAATGTTGAAGGGACCGGGCATCGGGCCGGGCTTGAAGAGGCGCTTCTCGTCGAAGACGCCGTAATTGGGCAGATCGACTTTGAACGTCGTCGCCTGCACCGCGCCGGCGTCGAGATAGGCCACCGCGTTGTAGAGGCCGCCCTCTTTGAGCCAGGGCGTACCGATCAGAACCGCCGGACCGCCATCGGCGGTGTCCTTGGCAAAGGCTTCGACCGTGTCCATCGCGTCCTTCTGGAATACCGGCTTCAGGACGAGGTCTTCCGGCGGATAGCCGGTGATGTAGAGCTCGCTGAAAAGGATGAGATCGGCGCCGGCGGCACGGGCCTCGGCCCTCGCCGCTCGGGCGCGTGCGAGATTGCCGGGAAAATCGCCCATGGTCGGGTTGAGTTGGGCCAGCGCGATGGTCAGACGATCGGTCATACGACAGGGTTTAGCGCGATACGGGAATTCGCAGAAGAGCGGTTAGGGGGCACTTCGCGCCCCCCACCCGCTCGCGCATTGCGCTCGCGACCTCCCCACAAGGGGGAGGTAATCAGGGGGCGAGTCCCGCCATGGTGAGTTGGGATTTCTAAGCCGTGCGGCGGAGCGCGACGCGTTCCCTGGCGGGCATCTTGCCGGCCGGTACCAGTGCATCCTCGATCAGAAGCGCGGTTTCGAGGGCCCGGCGCGCCTCTTCCGGACGCACGAGTGTGGAAGGGCCGCCCTTAACCGCGGTGACAAAGGCAGAAACGGATTCGCCCAACGGATCGTGGAGCTCAAGCGCCTGCAAGGGTCTCGCCGTCGTGTTCGTCACTTTGCGGGTGAGGAAATCGATCTCGATTTCGCCGTCAGGATAGACCACACGCATGAAACGCTGTCTTGAATCCGCGGCGCGGTTGGCTACCAACTCTACCTGGGCACCGTTCTCAAAGGTAATGTCTGCCGTAACCTCGTCCACGAATAATCCGTGCACAGACCGCCCACAGCTTCGAACCGCGAGAGGGACGCCCGGCACCAGACGATGGACAAGATCGAGGTCGTGGATCATCAGATCCAACACGACGCTGACATCGGTGCCCCGCCCGGTCCAGGGTCCGGCGCGAACACATTCGACGCTCAGCGGCGCGTCCTCGTAATCGAGGAGCCCGCTTCTGGCGAAGACGAAACGCTCCTGGTGACCGACGGTGAGAACCAACCCGCTTCTGTCAGCGAGCGCGATCAACTCTTCGGCCTCGTCAAGCTCGGTGGCGATGGGCTTCTCGACCAGCACATGGGCGCCCGCCGTCAGAAACGCGCCAACGATTTCGGCATGGGTGCTGGCGGGCGAGCAGATGCTGACAAGATCCACCTCGCCCAATAATTCGCACCAATCCGCGACCGCGGGCACCTGCATATGCGTGGTGACATGGCGGCGAGCCTCTGCGTTCACATCGGCTATCGCGTGCAGTTTGACCTGGGGCTGGAGTAGATATTTTGCCGCGTGGTGCCGGCCGAACACGCCAGCCCCCACAACGGCAGCGCGCAAGGGACGCTGCGAGGAAAATCTATGAATCTTCAAACGGGATGGCCGCGATCTGGATTTACCAAGAAATCAATGCGGGGAAAGGGCGTTAGACGCCACTCATAAAATATTTCCCCATGTTACTTAAGCGCCACAACCTGTAGTTAACCAATTCAAATCACAGGGGAATTTCGGCTATCCGAGGGCGTTCTGGGTGGGCCGGAACGGGATCTTTCGCTCCTCGCGCAGGTTTTCGGCGACCAGGAAGGCCAGATCGAGCGCCTGGCTGGCATTGAGCCGGGGGTCGCAATGGGTGTCGTAGCGGTTGGCAAGATCCTGCTCGGAAATCTCCTGCGGGCCGCCCAAACATTCGGTGACGTCCTTGCCGGTCAGCTCCAGATGGATGCCACCCGCATGCGTGCCTTCGGCGCGATGGACCTCGAAAAAGGTGCGCACCTCTTTGAGCACGCGGTCGAAGGGTCGTGTCTTGTAGCCGGTGGAGGATTTGATCGTGTTCCCATGCATGGGATCGCAGGACCAAACGACCCGCTTTCCTTCGCGCGTCAAGCTGCGCAAAAGCTTGGGGAATTTTTCGGCCGCCTTGTCCGCGCCGAAACGGCAGATCAGCGTGATGCGCCCGGGCTTGTTCTCGGGATTGAGGATGTCGGTCAGCTTCAGCAGCTCGTCTTCCCCGAGCGAGGGACCGCATTTCAGTCCGATGGGGTTCTTGATCCCCCGGCAGAATTCGACATGGGCGCCGTCGAGCTGACGCGTGCGATCGCCGATCCACAACAGATGCGCCGAGGTGCAGTACCAATCGCCGCTGGTGGAATCGATCCGGGTGAGCGCCTGCTCGTAACCCAAGAACAGCGCTTCATGAGAGGTGTAGAAATCGGTGGAGCGCAATTGCGGGACGAGTTCCGGCGTGATCCCGCATGCCTCCATGAAGGCGAGGGATTCGCCGATGCGCGCGGAGAGCGCGCGATAGCGCTCGCTGACCGGGGAACCCGCGATGAAATCGAGTGTCCAGCGGTGGACATTGTGCAGATCCGCATAGCCGCCGGTGGCGAAAGCGCGGAGCAGATTGAGCGTCGCCGCCGATTGGCCATAGGCCTGCATCAGCCTGTCGGGGTCGGGCACGCGGCCTTTGGCGTCGAACTCGATGCTGTTGATGTTGTCGCCTCGATAGGAAGGAAGGGTCACGTTCCCTTGCGTCTCGGTGTCGTCCGAGCGGGGTTTGGCGAATTGTCCGGCGATGCGGCCGACTTTGACCACCGGCATGGCGCCCGCGAAGGTCAGGACCACCGACATCTGCAACAGCACGCGGAACGTGTCGCGGATGTTGTCGGGATGGAATTCAGCAAAGCTCTCGGCGCAGTCCCCGCCCTGAAGCAGGAAAGACTTGCCCGCGGACACCTGGGCCAAGGCCGCCGTCAAATTGCGGGCTTCCCCGGCGAAAACCAAAGGCGGATAGGTCTTCAGCCGCGCCTCGACGGCCGCCAGAGCCGCGGCGTCGGGATATTGCGGCACCTGCTTGATCGGCTTGCCCCGCCAACTGCTCGGGTTCCAGGACTCGGCCACAAGGTTCTCCTTCAATCGCCCGGGATATAGGCGATGGTATCTCCTTGCGCCAGTTGTTTCCTATGCTTGGCGGCAAGTCCTCATCTTGGCTATGCGAATTATCCGCTGCCGTGGATGAGAGGGGACTAACCGGGCCATCGGCTTCGAGCCGGGCATTGAACGGGGTCTGTGGTATGGTCGGTTAAGCGGTACTGACGGAGGCGAGCTTGAATATGCGGCGACGGAATTTCACTTTGCTGGCGGCTTTGGCAGCGGCGGCAGTCATGCCTGGCTCGGGCCAGTCGGCCCCCGCAGCTACAGCGATCCCGGATTTTGGCGGCGTATGGGATCATCCCGGGCTCCCCGGTTTTGAACCTTTGGCTTCGGGTCCGACCTCGCTCGTCAACCTGTCGCGGCGCGAAGGCGGCGTCAGCAATAACATGCAGCTGGTCGGCGATTACAAAAATCCGATTCTGAAACCGCAAACCGCGGAGACCGTGAAGAAATTCGGCGACATGTCGCTCGCGCATATCGGCTATCCCACGCCGCGGAACCAGTGTTGGCCGGGGGGAGTGCCCTTCGAATTCACCAACAATGGTTTGATGATGCTCCAGAAGGCCGACGAGATACTCGTCATTTATCGGGGCGGCCCCCAGGTCCGCCACATCCGCATGAACCAGTCGCATCCGGCAAAAGTCACGCCGTCCTGGTACGGCGATTCCGTCGGTCATTATGAAGGCGATACGCTGGTCGTGGATACCGTGGGCGTGCGGATAGGCCCCTTTGCCATGGTGGACTGGTATGGAACGCCGCATAGCCCGGCTCTGCACGTGACCGAACGCTACCGGCTGCTCGATTACGCCGCCTCGATAGAAGGGTTGGAGCGCAACAAAAAAGAGAATTTCATTGGCGATTTCCGCGTCAATCCGAACGATAAGGGCAAGCACCTGCAGTTGCTTTTCACCGTGGAAGATCCGGCCGTGTTCACCACGCCGTGGTCCGCGACCGTGACCTATGGCCGCGTAAACCCAGCGCCGGGTGGTCTGAGCCAGACCAGTGAATGGGAAGAAAATGTTTGCGCGGAAAACCCGCGCAAATACGGTACCGAAAAGGACGCTCAGGTCCCAACTGCGGACAAACCGGATTTCTGAGGACAGCCCAATCGCACCGATGGCCACCGCTATTGCAATCACAAATCGCCCGCGGAGACCTTTTTTGGTCCCCGCAGGCAATCCGTTTTATGACCCGATAGCTACTTCGCGTACTTGATGATCGTCTTCATCTGCACCGCGGCGGCATAGATGGTGCCTTTAGAGTCGACGGCGATGCCTTCGGGGGGCGGCAATTCGTTCGTTACGCCCGGCGGCGGCGGGATGTAGGCGGTGACCTTGCCGTCCTTCACATTGCCAACGCGGATGCCCATCTTGCAGCCGGGATTGTTCATATCGTTCGATTGCGAGTCGGCGACATAGATTATGCCGTTCTTGTCGACCGTCACGCCGCTTGGCCGTCCGAACTGCTTCCACGACGTGACGAACTTCCCATCCTTCTCGTAGACATTGATCCGGTTGCCGGTGCGGTCCGCCACATAGATGCGATCGCGCGAATCCACAGCGATCGCATGCGGTTCGGTCAGCTGTCCGTCGCCCGTGCCGTGCGAGGCAAAGCTGCGCACGAAATCGCCATTGCGGGTATAGAGGTTGACCCGCGACTTGTTGAGCTTGGAGCCGTGGCCTTCGATGATCGCGAGATAACCGTTCACCATCGCGACGCCGGTCGGCTGGTTGAAGGCATCGTTGCCCGTTCCCGGCTGGCCGGGCTTGCCAATTCGCTTCAGAACCGTGCCGTCGGGCGCAAATCCAATGACCTGCATGCCCTTGTTGCCCGCCTTGTTGGCCTGAAAATCGGCAACCCAGACATTGCCGTCCTGATCGACCGCAATCCCATGCGGGCTGACAAGCTCACCTGGGCGGAATGACCACAGTGTCTTTCCGCTGGGATCGAATTTGCGGACGGTGGGCAGGCCCGAACCAGCGCAGCCCTCAGGTCCGTCGACCGGCGTGCCACAACGGTCGGCGACCCACACATCGTCCCTTACGTCGACAAAGACGGAATTGACTGGTCCCAAGGCACGCGGCGATGCCGCCCACGGGACTTGATGATAAGGATTGGGCGCATCGTTGACGCAGGGGTAACTGGCCTGTGCGTTGGCTACGCTGGCGATCGCGGTGGTCGCGAACAGAATTGCTGCAAGACTGGTCAAGCGCTCACGCATGTCGTTCCTCCCTGTTCGTTTCGCGACAACTTACAAGAGGCAGGCGGGAGCGTACAACTGCTTACGAGCAAGGCAGACGTTTTGTCCGCTCTCAAAGACTAGGACTCCCAGCGCGCAGTAGCGGGCCGCCAGGATGGCTGTGCGAAAAATCGCCCATGCCGAAAATGCCGACCGTCCCCAGATAGCGCTTGAAGGGCGCAATGTCGGGTTCGGCGAGTGCTCCGTATCGGTTATCTTCCAGCGGCTAGTCCCCGTGCACGATTTCACGGAGGTGCGTAGCTAGGTAGCTTGCTAACGCATTGAGTTGAGGCGATTGCTCAGTTCCGAGATGCTCCCATTGCATTGTAGCATCAGGGCTCCGATTTCGACGCGTGCGATTGTCTCCAGGGATAAGCCACCGACGACGATGTCGGTTACGGCCAGATTTCCAATCTCATTTGGGCGCACACGGAATGCCACATTGACCGCTTGGCCGTTCGACGGGTTTGGACCGATTATGTCAGCCTGTACCGTGGAGTCGTCGGCCGCGCGATCGGTCGAACCGGTCACTTTCAGCGCTTGGCCATCATATCGGCTCAGTGCCTTTTCATACAGGGCAACGGTGTAATTCGTAAATGCTTCGACGAAAGCATTGAGTTCCGAAGGTTTCGCGCCCAAGGCGTAAGGGCCAAGAGCGAAAAGAGCAATGCGGCGGCTCGCAGCGAGTTGCAGAAGGAGCGCGCGAAACTGATCGCGCCTTTCAGCCTCGGACAACGACGTGCTGTTCAGGATTGTGTATCCCTTGTCGAAGCCATGTTGGATGAAGGCTTCCGTAGCGGGGTTTGCCGCAGCCTCTGAAACTATGATCACGGCGCAAGCGGTAGCCAAGGCGCATACAACCAATATTTTCTTCAACATTCCGTGCTGCCTCGGGTTTAGGGTGCTGGGTATAGTGCCGTACGATTGCGACCATCTTTGGGCCAGATATGGGCGACCTGCGCGGTACCGATCCACGCCAGAAATGCTAAGCGGACATTGAAGCGCCCGCAATCGTCGCATCGGCCCAGGCGGCGAGCGCGTCCAGCATCTCGCTGCGGATTTCGCCATCGCTGCGGCCACTCCGCGCCGGAACGTGAAAGGAATGGTCCGCGTCCTGGAACAGTTTCAGGGTCGAAAGGGGCGAAAGCGCGGCACAAAGGGGCTCGAGCTCGGCGAGGTCGGCGAGCGCATCGCGCGTGCCCTGCAGGAACAGCATGGGAATGCGCACATCGAAGAGATGGTCGGCACGGTCTCGCGATGGCCGGCCCGCGGCATGCAGCGGGAAGCCGAGGAAGGCGAGCCCGAGCACGCCTGGAAGCGGCGCCGCAGCCTGGGCCTGCGACGTCATCCGCCCGCCGAAAGATTTGCCGCCGGCAATCAAGGGGATTCCCGGAAGCAGCCGCGCGGCCTCGGCCATTGCGGCGCGAACGGCGGCCTGCGCCAATTTGGGCGGGTCGGGCCTTTTGCCGCCCGCTTCCATATAGGGGAACTGATAGCGCAGGGTCGCGATGCCACGCTGCTTAAGCTCGGCCGCAACGGCCGCCAGGAATGGGTGCGCCATCCCCGCCCCGGCTCCATGGGCCAGCACATAACAGGCCCGCGGCTTTGGCGGTGTTTGCAGTAGGCCGGAGACCCGCCTTGCGTCGTCTACGGTAATGGTGACGCGCTTTGCATCGGACGATGGCAATTTTCGCTCCAACCCGCTGTTGGCGGTATTCTAACCTTCCGCGCAACAGGCGCGGAGACGAAAAACGCAAATCTTTATCGGCGCTTGATTTGAGACGAGCTAGGAGCGATCTACAGACCGCGACGCCTGTTCAATTCGGAGAGAAGCGATGTGCAGGAACATCCGCACGCTGTTCAATTTCGAGCCCCCGGCAACGGAGGAAGAAATCCGCAACTCCGCCCTCCAATTCGTGCGCAAGCTGAGTGGCTTCACCGCGCCCTCCAAAGCGAATCAGGCGGCGTTCGATCGCGCGTTCGAGGACGTTTCGGACGCCGCCCGGCGGCTTCTGAAATCGCTGGAGACCGGAGCGAGCCCACGCGATCGCGACACCGAGGCGATGAAAGCGCGCGAACGGGCGAAAGCGCGCTTCGCCTAACATCACGCGTGCGGCGATTTGGTTGCCGTCTTGGTGCGGATCGTCACCAACTCCTCCGCCATGGTCGGGTGAACCGAGACCGTGGCGTCGAACTGCGCCTTGGTCGCGCCCATCTTCAGGGCAATGGCGACCAGCTGCACCATCTCGCCGGCTTCCGGCCCGAAGATATGGCAGCCCAGAACCTTGTCCGTCTTGGCGTCGACCACAAGCTTCATCATCGAGCGCTCGTTGCGGCCCGACAGCGTATGCTTCAGCGGGCGGAAACTTGTCTTGTAGATGTCGATGGTATGGCCCCGCGCGAGGGCTTTTGCCTCGCTCATGCCCACGGTGCCGATCTCCGGGCGCGTGAACACCGCGGTGGCAATCAGCTCGTGATCGGGCGCCGCCGGACCGTCTCCGTAGAGCGTCCTTGCAAAGCACATCGCCTCATGAAGGGCGACTGGTGTCAGCTCGAGGCGACCGGTGACGTCCCCGATGGCATAGATGTTGGGCACAGACGTGCGGGAATAGCGGTCGACCTCGATATGGCCGGTGTGCCTCACCGCGACGCCGGCGGCTTCCAGGCCCAAACCCGAAATATTTGGTCTTCTCCCGATCGCGAGCATCACGATATCGGCAAGGATCGTTTCGCCCGAAATCATGATTGCACGGATCTGGGACCCTTCCCGCTCACAGCGCGCAAGCACGGTGTCGAGCATCACGCGAAAGCCCTTTTTCTCCATCGACATATGCAACGCATCGCGCAAATCCTCATCGAACCCGCGCAAGACCTTGGGGCCGCGATAGACCAACGTCACCTCTGCGCCCATGCCGTGAAAAATATGCGCGAATTCCAGCGCGATATAGCCGCCTCCGAGGATGACAATGCTGCGGGGCAGCGTCTTCAAGTGGAACGCCTCATCCGAGGTGATGCAAAGCTCAGGTCCTTCGACGCCGGTTTCCCGCGCGGGATAACCGCCGGTGGCAATCAGGATCGTTTCGGCGGTGATGTTGCGGCCGGACTTCTTGAGATGGATCGTGTGTGCGTCCTTGATGAAGGCGCGATCCTCGAAAATGGCGACGCCGGCATTGTCCAGCACGCTGCGATAGACGCCCGAGATGCGCGCGATCTCCTCATCCTTGTTGGCGATGAGCGCCGGCCAATCGAAACGCGCGCCCTCGACGTGCCAGCCGAAACCGCGAGCGTCCTCGAATTCCTCCGCGAACGAGGCTGCATAGACCAGGAGCTTCTTGGGGATGCAGCCACGTACGACGCAGGTGCCGCCAAATCTATCGTCCTCGGCGATGGCGACACGCGCACCCATTTGTGCGCAGAGGCGCGCAGCGCGCACGCCGCCCGAGCCGGCGCCGATGACGAAGAGATCGAAATCGAATTTGTGCGGCATCATTTCCGTTCTAGCACACGCACGCCGCCGGGGCCTGCCAGCACGAGGGCCGAAGCCATGTCGACGAACAGCCCGTGGTCCACGACGCCGGGAATGACGGACAAACTGCTCGCCAAGAGGCGTGCATTCGTGATGGCCCCAAACGGGCAGTCATAGATGCAATTGCCATTGTCGGTCCGGAAGGCTTCGCCATCCTTGCTTCGCAGCATGGGCGTGAGATTTCCGTAGCCAAGGCTCTCCGCCGTCTGGCGAATGCGCGCCCGCGTGCTGATATGGCCGAACGAGACCACTTCGACCGGCAATGGGAACGCGCCGAGCGGGTCGACGAATTTGCTTTCATCGGCGATCACCACCAGGCGCGCGGCCGATGCCGCCACGATCTTCTCGCGCAGCAAAGCGCCGCCGCCGCCCTTGATGAGATCCAGATTGCGATCGGCTTCATCGGCGCCGTCCACCGCAAGATCCAGGCGCCCCAAATAATCGAGCTCCGCCAGCGGAATTCCCAGCCTTCGCGCGTGATCGGCGGTGCGCTCGGAGGTCGGCGTGCCGATAACCGTCAGGCCGTTGCGAATGCGTTCAGCGAGCAGTTCAAGAAACAGATCGGCAGTCGAGCCCGTGCCCAGCCCCAATTTCATGCCGTCTTGGACATAATCCAGCGCCCGCGCGGCAGCGGCGCGTTTCAACGTAACCGGGTCTTTATGAGGAATCAAAGCCATGGAGGTTTATAACAACAGACACCAAGGAGCCCCACCCAGCGGCACTGTCTCAGTTTGAAATTTGGGCCGGATTGCGGGGTTGAGGGGCGGAGCTTATGTTTGCAGGGTGGCCAAGAGCTTGCCCGATGCCCAACGGACGCCGCCGCCTGGATTGGCACCGATTGTTTGTATCGGTGAGTATAGCGCTTATGCCTGGGGTGCTCATGCTCGCCTCTCCGCTTCCCCTACTTGCGAAGGTTGTGGTGTGGCTTGCCCTCTTTGTCGCAATACGCCTTTTGCTGAGGAACTATGCCCAAAGGTCCTAAAGGTGAGCGCCGCCCCGTCGACGTGATCGGCGACGCCGTCCAAATTGATCTGATTCCCGCAATCGCCGCTTTATTCTTCTCCGGCGCCGCCGCAATCGGCGCGGGAGTGGATTCCCGGCCTGATTTCGCGCCCAATCCGTCTGTGGGATGGGTCTCGGCCGGCGTCCGGCTCCTCCCCCCGCCCAGCGGCCCGGGACCGGTGACTGCCGCTCGCGGGCAGCGGACGACCAGCAACAATGACGTGCGCGCGAGCGGCGCCCAAGCGGTGTTTGCCATTGGCGATCTCGACGCTCCGATCCTGCAACCCTGGGCCCGCGAGCAGATGCGCCAGCGCAATGAGCGGGTCCTGGCCGGAAAACCCGCCTTCAGCCGCCAGGCGAGCTGCTGGCCCGTCGGCACGCCGGGATTCCTGCTCTATGCGGTGCAGCCGGTCTATTTCGTGCAGTCGCCCAAGGAAGTGGTGATGATCTGGCAGGCCGATCATCAGGTCCGCCATGTCTATTTGAACGTGCCCCATTCGCCCAATCCCAAACCGTCCTGGTTCGGCGAATCGGTTGGCCATTACGAGGGCGATACGCTGGTGGTCGATACGATCGCGAGCGATACCAGAACCTTCATCGACCAGTTCGAAACGCCGCACACGGAAAAGCTCCACACCATCGAGCGCTTCCACATGACCAATGGCGGCATGACGATGGAGGTGAATCTCCATGTAGAGGACCCAGGCGCGTTCACCACGCCCTGGGACGCCATCCAGCGCTATCGCCGGGTCGAGCCGGGCGTCGCCGATGTCAAGGAGGACTTCAACGCTTTGTCGTCGACCTCCGCTGCCGGTCCTATCCTGGAATCGAGCTGCGCCGAAAATCCCAACTCGCTGTTCGGCGCCGAAGGGGCTCTGCCGATTCCACAGACGGACAAGCCCGATTTCTGAGATGGCGGTGAGCCAATCTCCGCCGCAGGACGTTGTGATGTGCTGGAGCGGCGGCAAGGACTCTTGCCTCGCGCTGCGCGAGATCCAGAGAACGCCCAATATGCGCGTGGAAGCGCTGCTCACGACACTGACGCGCGACTACGACCGCATCAGCATGCATGGCGTGCGGCGCATTCTGCTCGAAAAGCAGGCCGCGAGCCTGGGCGTGCCGCTTCACCAGATTCTCATTTCGAAAAGCGCGACCAACGAGGAATATGAATTGAAGATGGGCGAGGCTTTCGCCGCCTATCGCGCGCAGGGAATCGCTTCCATCGCTTTTGGCGATCTTTTCCTTGAGGATATCAGGGCCTATCGCCAGCGGCTTCTCGCCAAGCACGACATGGCCGGCCTGTATCCGATATGGGGACGAAACACGTCCCAATTGATTCGGGAGTTCCTCGACCTGGGATTCAAGACCGCCGTGGTCTGCGTGGACCCGGCACAACTCGATCCATCATTCGTCGGCCGGGTCATCGATGGAGAATTTCTCGCGGAACTCCCCGCTCATGTCGATCCATGCGGCGAAAACGGCGAGTTTCATACATTCGTTTTCGATGGGCCGATCTTCAAGGACCCTGTGAGGTTCCGTTTCGGCGAAAAAGTCTGCCGTGACTCTTTCTGGTTTTGCGATCTTGTACCGGCGGATTGAAATGTCCGGCGGCGGCGCTGCCGCGTTTATGGCTCGCGGCTGGCCACATAAGCCGCGATGGCGACCATGTCGTCCAGCGTGAAATCGGCAACGACCTGCTGCATCGGGGCAACGCCCCCCAACCGCTTCGCTTTTTGGATGTCATACAGCTGGCGCACGATGTAGGAGGGCGAACGCCCGGCAATATGGGGCACGTCTCCCCGGCCGTGCAGGTCGGGACCGTGGCAGGCGATGCAGGGCGTCGCGCCGCCGGTCACGAATGTCTCGCCCTTCCGCAAGCTTCCTTTCGGAACATAGGCGATGAACGGCGTGCGCGGGTCGCGATTCTGTGCGCGCTCCAGATTCTCCGGCACTTCGATGATACGGTTCCCGATAGGCTCCGTGCCGCCATCGGGCGATTTCGCCAACATGCCGCCCGTGACGAAGGTCTTGGGCGCCGTGTCGGTCTCGACAATTTTTACGAAGGAACCAAGTTTCAGTGAGGAGAAATAATTCGCAGCCTCCGCGATCTCTTCATCCGTCA
>JAXDMY010000143.1:0-9219 GCA_034665805.1 Alphaproteobacteria bacterium | reverse complement strand
TTTCGTGGCGAGTTACGCCTGGGCGTGGCCGATGTTGGAGACGCTGCATTATCTCGGACTATCATTGTTGCTGGGGACCGTCGGGCTGTTCGACTTGCGCGTGCTCGGGTTGGGAAAGGGTGCTGCTCCCGCAACGCTGCACAAACTGATCCCGTTCGGTATCGCCGGCTATTGCGTGAACATCTTGACCGGAATCACATTCTTCTCCGGCTTCCCCGAGCAGTATTTCTATAACCCGGCTTTTCAATGGAAAGCGGTGTTCATGGCGGTCGCGGGCATGAACGTTGCCGCGTTCTATCTGACACCTGCCTTTCGCGAGGTCAGAGCGATGCCTGCCGGCACCGACGCTCCGTTTCGCGCAAAACTCATCGCCGGCACCTCGTTAGGGGCCTGGGTCGCGGTGCTCATTTGCGGCCGGTTGCTGACCTTCTACCGCCCCCCGTTTTTTCATTAGTCTGCGATCAGAACCCTGATAAACCAATGTCCAGATTTGTCCGGGCCGTGCGTGCGCGCCGGGCCGTGAGCCATTCGGGATGCGAGGGATGAAACAATTTATTGCCGTACTGGGCCTGGGGTTGGGCCTGCTCGCGTCGAGCTTCGCTTGCGCGGCGGAGCCTTATGGCATCGGGCTCGAGGGCTTCGCTTATCCTTATCCGGTCGCCATGCTTGCCGTGCCGGGCGAGGGCGAAACGCTGCGGCTGGCCTATATGGACGTGAATCCCACCGGGCCGGCGAATGGCCGCAGCATTGTGCTGCTGCACGGACGCAATTTCCCCTCCAGCTATTGGGAGCCGACAATCAAGGCGCTCGCCGGCTCGGGATATCGCGTCGTCGTGCCGGACCAGGTCGGGTTCGGCAAATCCTCAAAACCCACCGCTCCCCTAAGTTTCGATCTGCTGGCGCGCGACACGCTCGCGCTCATCGATCATCTCGGGCTCGCAAAAGTCGATATCGTCGCTCATTCCATGGGCGGGATGCTCGCTGTTCGTTTTGCCCGCTCCTATCCCGATCGGTTGAACCGGCTGGTGATGGCCGCGCCCATCGGATTGGAGGATTACCGCAACTTTGTCCCGCCGGTGGACACCGAACGATTGCTCGCGGACGAAGATAAGCTCACGCCAGATGCCTATCGGCGCCAGCTGGTGACGAATTATTCTTTGACGCTCCCGCCCGAAGACATCACGCCCTTCATCGATGCGCGCATGCGGATCAAGGACAGCGCGGAATATCCGCGTTGGCTGCGCGCCTTTGTCAATTCCTACCAGATGATCTACAGCCAGCCGGTGGTGTACGAAATCCCGCTATTGCCGCAGAAGGTGCTTTTCATCATGGGCGGCAACGATCACAACGCGCCGGGCCGCGCCTATGCGCCCGAAGCGCAGCGCCCGCGCATGGGCGATAATGCGCGGCTGGCGCGAGAGCTTGCGGCGCGGATGAAAGACGCCAGGGTCGAGGTGTTCGATGGGGTCGGCCATCTGGTGCAGCTCGAAGCCAAGGATCGATTCAATGCCTCCGTCCTCACGTTCCTGAACGCGTCATGACGGCAGAGACAACGAATTTTGCGGTTAAACGCCGCCGCCCGATCTATCGCGATCTTTCGGTGCAGATCCTCATCGCCATGGCGCTGGGAATCCTTGTCGGCTCCGTATGGCCGTCGAGCGCGGATGCGCTGAGACCGCTAGGCGATCTTTTCATCAAACTGGTGCGAATGCTGGTGGCGCCGATCATCTTCTGCACGGTGGTCCATGGCATCGCCAGCGTGCGCGAGGCAAAGCGCGTCGGCCGCGTTGCCCTCAAGGCGCTGATCTATTTCGAGATCGTCACCACGCTGGCGCTTATTGTTGCGCTTGTTCTTGTCAATCTCTGGGCGCCGGGCGCGAACATGCATGTCGACCCCGCCAGCCTGTCGGACAAAAGCGTGGCCGCCGTCGAGGCCTCGGCGCAGCACGCCAATTTCGGTGAATTCCTGCTCGACATTGTGCCGTCCAGCGCCGTCGGCGCATTCGCGGATGGCGATGTCCTGCCGGTGCTGTTCATCTCCATTCTTTTTGCTTTCGCGCTTTCGGCCATCGGGGCAAAAGCGGCGCCGGTCGTCGAGGCGATCGGAACCGCGTCCCAGATTATCTTCAAGATGATTGGCTATGTGATGGTCATCGCCCCGATCGGCGCATTTGGCGCCATCGCCTTTAGCGTAGGCAAATTCGGCCCCTCAACCCTGTTCGCCTTGGGCGAGTTGGTGGCCGAGTTTTACGTCTGCTGCGCGATCTTTGTGGTGCTCGTGTTTTGGCCGATCGCGTATTGGACAGGGCTGAGCTTCATCAGGCTGATCCGCTATTTCGCGGCCGAGCTGCTGATCGTGGTGGGCACGAACTCCGGCGAAACCGTATTTCCCCGTCTGAACGCAAAGCTCCGAACGCTTGGCTGCGATGAATCCGTCGTCGCACTGGTGCTGCCCACGGGATATGCCTTCAACCATGACGGCACATGTCTGTATTTCGCGACGGTTTCGATCTTCCTCGCCCAAGCCGTGGGGATCGACCTGACGTTAAGCCAGCAGCTGGGTTTGCTCGCGATCATGCTCATCACCTCCAAGGGTGGCGCGGGAGTCGCGGGTTCCGCGATCGTCATGCTGGCATCGACCCTTGCCGCAACAGGCACGATTCCGGTAGCCGCGGTCGGGCTGGTTCTCGGCGTGCACCGGCTGCTCTCGTCGGCCTTCGTGCCGGTCAACGTGCTGGGCAATGCGCTTGCCACCATCGTTGTCGCGAGGTTCGAGGGCGCGGTGAACATGCCCGCCCTCAATGCCGAACTGCATCGCGAGGCCATAGCTTAGGTCGTGCCCCCCCTATGGTTCGCCGACCGGCTCTGCGGCTTTTGTGCAGTTTGGTATAGTGATGCGCCAGACGGCGCCGCTTGCGGGAGGGCTGACCATGACATTGGAGCCGATGTTGCGTCGCGAGGTCCTGAAGCGCTGTGGCGCCGGAGCTTTGGCTCTCGCCGCACCGTCGTTGGGCTTTGCGGCTGCGCGCGCAAGAACCACGCCACCCGAAAGCACCGGCGCACACACGACGATCGTGGAGGACATCGCGCGCTGGTTGGTGGAATTGCGCTACGAGGAATTGCCCGCAACGGTCGTTGAGCGCGCCAAGCGCGTGACTCTCGATACGCTGGGCTGCGCACTGGGTGCGCTCGATGCGGAGCCGGTCCGCTTGGCGCGGCGGGTGGTCGCGCTGCAAGGTGGAAATCGGCAGGCGACGGTCGTCGGAATCAGCGGCAAAGTTTCCTGCGACCAGGCGGCGTTCCTGAACGGCATGGCGCTGCGCTATCTGGACTATAATGATTACATCGCGCTCGGCCGGCCGCATCATGCGAGCATCAATGTCGCTCCGGCCTTGGCGGTGGCTGAGATGCAGCGAGCGAGCGGGAAGGATCTGCTTCTGGGCTTCGTCGCCGGCTATGAATTGGAGGTTCGCTTGCGCGATGCCGTCGCGGCCAAGGAAAAAGAAGGTTGGGACGACACCTCGATCGTCGCGCAATATGCCTCCGCGGCAACCGCGGGGAAGCTTTTGCGGCTCGATGCCGCAAAGCTGGCCAATGCCCTTGCCATCGCGGGAAGCAATGCGAACACACTGGGTGAAGTCCGCCGGGGCGCAGAGATGACGCCCGCCAAGGGTTCGGCCGAGCCTATGGCGGCGAGGAACGGGGTATTTGCCGCGCTCCTTGCCCGCGAGGGGCTGACCTATCCGCTGACCATGCTCGACGGCATGTACGGTTATGGAAGGATGGTGCCGGGAGCTCTCGACGAACCGGTGCTGCGCAATCGCACCGGCGAATTCCAGATTCTCAAGAGCTGCATCAAATTGTGGCCCTGCGTCGGCACCGCCCAGGCGCCCATTGCTGCGGCATTGGAGATCTACCAACAACAGCCGCGCGGCGAGGAGATCGAACGCCTCACGGTGGATTTAAGCGAATTCGCCTACCGGCAGCAAATCGCTTATCCGGACGAGATCAACACCCGCGAACATGCCGACCACAGCGTTCGTTACTTGGTCGCCCGCGCAATGATCGACGGCAATGTTGTCGTGGATGATTTTCAGGAAAAGCGGTTCCGTGATCCTCGGGCGTTGGCTCTGGTAAAGAGAATTATGCTCCGCTCCGACCCCTCGCTTTCGAACGCGAACATTGGCGCCGTTGTGCAGGCCGTATCGCGGTCCGGAAAGATCTACAACGCCAGCGTCCCCATTCCCCCCGGCAGCATGGCGAATCCGGCCGACGATTCGAGCCTGGTGCGAAAATTCCTCACTTTGTCGGAGAACGTTCTCGGCCGCGCGCGCGCCCAACAAACGATAGAGGTGACTCTCTCGCTCGACACAAAGCCGAGCCTCGAAAATCTCTTAACGGCGATCACGCCCTCGAAACAAGGCTGAGCATGGGCGCTTGGCTACAGCTGGAGATGAAGACATGACAATGGCGAAGGCCTCGATCCAGGAGACTGTTATCAGCGCAGGACGCATTAAGATGCTCATTGCCGATCAAGCGTTGATTGAACATGCCACCGTATGGGTTCAGTTTTCCGTGCCGGCCCAATCCGAGAATACCCGGCCAATCGCGGACGCTCAGCTTAGAGCTCTTCAGATTGTACAAACTGCCATAGCATCGGAAATTGCGGCGATAAAAGCTCTCGAAGGTCAGAAGCCTCGTTGAGAGAGGATTTCATCGGCGGCCCAAGGGATAGGCGAACAACCGGCATGAGCAAGAAAATCCCGCGCCTGGAGATGAACGAGCTGGCGCCGAATGTGCAGGAGACGCTGGCGGCGCGCGTCAAGCGTCTGGGCTATCTCGGCGAGTTCTTCAAAACGTCCGGCCATAACCCCGATGTGCTGGTCTCATTCATGGAGATGACCGAAGCGCTGAAGGAGGCGCTTCCGGATCGTCTGACGGAAGTGGGTTCGCTGACGGTCGCAGGAATCATGGGCAATGCCTATGAGCGCAACCAGCACGAGCGCCTGTCGGAAAAGCTCGGTTTCGGACGCGACTGGATAGCGGCGGTGAACCGGCTTGAGCCCGACGCGGACGGTCCGATGAGCGAGGACGAGCGCGCCGTGCAGGCGCTCGCTATCGCCGTGGTCAACCGCTGCGGCCACGATGTGGACGCGCAGCTGGAAGAGGTGATCGAGCGGATCGGTCCCGCTCAGGCCATGGCCGTGTTGTTTCTCATCGGGCGTTATGTCATGCACGCCTATGTGGTGAACGCGCTCAATTTGGCGCCGCCCGTGTCCTCGATCTTTGCAGGAGCAAGACCGTGACCGATCCGCTGTGGATCACGGAAGCCGATGTCGTGGAGGCGCTGAGTCTGCCGGAAGCCATTCCGGCGCTGGAGGCGGGCCTTGTGCTGGAAGCAGCCGGCACGGCGCGCAACATGGCCAAGACGCATCAGATCTGGGGCGGCCACCACACGTTGCATGCGATCGGCGCCGTGGTCGAAGGGGCCAATATCGTCGGCACCAAGACCTGGGCACACACCGCAGGCGGCGCCACGCCTTTGGTGACCCTGTGGAACAGCGACACCGGCCGGCTGGAGGCGATCATCGAGGCCTTCGCGCTCGGTCAGATGCGAACCGGCGGGATTTCCGGCGTGGCGACCGCGCGCTTGGCGAGTAAAGACGCGAACGATCTGGCGATCATCGGCACGGGCAAGCAAGCCATGACTCAGGTGGTGGCTGTCGCCGCGGTCCGTTCCTTGAAGCGCATCCGCGTCTTCAGCCCCACCGCGGAAAACCGTCAAACCTTTTTGGCAAGGCTGGAGAAACTCTTTCCGAGCGTCAGTTTGGTCGCGGCCCAATCGGTCGAAGAGGCCGTGAAGGACGCGCCGATCATCACGATGGTGACGCGGGCGCGCACGCCTGTTCTGACCGCGCGCATGATCGCGCCCGGCACGCACCTGAATGCGGTTGGCGCCATTACGCCGGAGCGCGAGGAATTCACCCAGGACGTGTTCGATCGCGTCTCGGCGATTGCCGTCGACATGGTGGACTCGGTGAAATCCCTAAGCGCGGAATTCCGGAAGCGTTTCGGCTCCGGCGATTGGTCGAAGGTGCGCCCCTTATCCGAACTGGTGGCCGCGAAAACGGAGCGCCCGGCGGGGGCCGACATCACTTTGTTCAAGGCCATGGGCATGGGCCTTTCCGATCTGGCATTGGGCATCGAAATCCTCAGATGCGTGCGCGCCAAGGGCGGCGGGCGTACCATCCCGCATCCCAAACCGGCGCAACCGCGCCTTACCCGTTCCCTTTCTTAGGGAGTTGCATCATGCGCAACGATTATTTCCGCGATCAGACCGGGGTAACGCCCAAGCCGATTGACCTATGGGAGCCGATCGTCATCCCCAAGGAAGAGATCGATGCCGAGATCGAGCGTTTGGCGAGTCTGCCGCTACCCGCCAATGGCCGGCGCCGCTCGATGTTCGTGCATCCGCGCAATCAGAAGTCCAACGGTCTGGCGCCGGGAATCGATGTGGCGCTCGATGTGCTCAAGCCCGGCGAGCGCACGGCACTCTACCGGCAGAATTCGACTCAGGTGAATTTCGTCATCCAAGGTCAGGGTACATCAGTGGTCGGGGGGCGGCGTTGGGACGTGAATCTCTACGATGTGTGGAACACGCCTTCGATGCAGCCTTATTGGCATCAGAACAATGGCAGCGGGTTGTTCGTGCGGCTCACCTATTCGAACGCCGCGCTGCTGGACATGATGAATGTGCATTATGTCGAAGAGAATCCGCCGCCGGTGGAGGCGATCAAGCACGAGGCGCTTTCCGAGGAAGATCGGAGGCGGCGCGCGAGTCCCTTCGGCACATTCCAACTGAACGACCAGGGCGCATGGCTGATGCCATATGAGATTCTGATCAATCCGCCCTCGGTGCCTTCGCCGGCGCTGCATTGGCCGTGGCAAGAGGTGAAAACCCATCTCGACAAATTGGAAGCGTTGGGGAAGGACTATGTCGGGCGGCGGCTTTATCTTCTCTACAACCCGATGACGGGACGGACCAATGGGACGACGCCGAACTTCTTCGCCACCATGACGATTCGCCCCCCCAAAATCGTGGACCGGCCGCACCGTCACAGCTCGGCGGCGATCAACTATTATTTCCACGGCACCGGGCGTTCGACGGTGGAGGGCAAGGTCTATCAGTGGAAGGCCGGCGATCTGATGCTGTCCGCACCCGGATGGGCCGTGCACAACCACGCCTCCTATGACGATTACGTCTATGAGCTGACGGTGCAGGATCAGCCGCTCAACATCTCGATGGAAAGCCTGCTCTGGCAGGAGAGCCTAAAACTGCCGATGGCAGTGTTGGGCGTGGAAGAGGGCCTGGGCACCAATCGGGCGGCGGAATAGCGATGATCCGACTCGACGATAAGGCGCTGAAGGGCTCGTTCCCACCGGTCGTGACGCCATTCAAAGAAGACGGCTCGGTCGATTACGATACCTATGGGAAATTGGTGGAATTCCATGTCAAGGGCGGTTCACCCGGCATCGTGGTGACCGGCACGACCGGCGAGCCGTCACTGTTGACCTCCGCCGAACGTACGGAGCTTCTGAAAGTCGCCATTGCCGCAGCGAAGAAACGCATCCAAGTGGTCGCGGCCACGGGCACACAGAACCATGCCGACACGGTGGCCATGAGCCAAGCCGCGGAGAAGGCTGGCGCGGACGCGCTGCTGATCGTGACGCCCTATTTTGTCCGCCCGCCGCAGCGCGGCCTGGAAGCCTATTATCTCGATCTGTGCAAGCGCACGGATCTACCCGTGATGATCTATCACATCCCGGGACGCGCGGCTGTGAACGTGAACGCCGACACGGTTGTGCGGATTACGGAAGCCGCGCCCAATCTTGTGGGCATCAAGCATGCTGTGAACGATCTTGCGCTGGTCAGCGACCTGATCGCCAAGCTCGGTACGGAGTTCCGCATCCATGTCGGGTTGGAAGATCTGTCGTTTCCGATGGTGTGTCTCGGTGCGCATGGGCTCATGAATGCGGTAGGAAATCTCCTGCCGGGCAAGGTTCAGGAGCTTTACGCGGCAACGGCGGGGGGAAACCTCGCGCGCGGCCGGACCCTGCATTACGAATTGTGGGAACTGAACCAGGCCATTTTCTTCGACACCAATCCGATCCCGATGAAATACATGATGAAGCGCTTGGGCATCCTGCCGAATGAGGTGCATCGTCTGCCGATGGTGCCGACGACGCCCGAATTGCGCACGAAACTCGATGCCGTGCTCGGGCGCGTAGGGCTCATTTAGGACGCAAATGAACGATCGCGCTCTCGCTGACGTCAATCCCGCCCTCGTCGAAGATTTGGTCGACGCGAACCGGATTCTTTATCACCTCGGCGTGGTCGATGGTTTCGGCCATGTCAGCGCCCGCCATCCCGCTGATGCTTCGCGTTTTTTGATCTCGCGCAGCATGGCGCCTGCGCTGGTAACGGCCGCCGACCTGATGGCGATCCATCTCGACGGAAGACCGGTGTTCGAGAATGCGCCGACGCCCTATCTGGAACGCTTCATCCATAGCGAGATCTATCGCGCGCGGCCCGACGTAGTGGCGATCGTGCACAGCCATTCCGCAGCAATCATTCCGTTCAGCATCGTGCCGGGCGCGACATTGCTGCCGGTGTCCCATATGGGCGGTTTCATCGGTGAAGGCGCGCCGGTCTTCGAAATCCGCAACACCGCCGGCTTGAACAGCGACATGTTGGTGCGCACATCGGAGCTGGGTGCCGCGTTGGCAAAATCGCTTGGCTCGCGGAACATCGTGCTGATGCGTGGCCATGGTTCGACGGTCGTTGGGTTTAATTTTCGTCAAGCGGTCTACCGCGCCGTCTACGCCGAAGTGAACGCGCGTCAGCAATCCGAGGCGCTGAGGCTGGGCGCGCCCATCTATCTCACGCCCGGCGAGGCGGTGGAATCGGCCAAAGCGAATGACGGCCAGCAGGATCGCGCCTGGAATTTGTGGAAGCGCGCTATCCAGGAACGCGGCCTCTCCTGAACTTCGATGGCGATCGGCATCGTCACCGCATTTTTCGACATCGGCAGGGGGATGCGCACGAGATTGTAAGCTGTCGCGGCAAGGGTGAACATCCAGCCGACCCGAGCGGTTCCGCGATGGCGGGTCTTGCGCAAGAGGGCGACGGTCTTGATCCATCCGAAGGGCTCCTCGATG
>JAXDMY010000142.1:0-3455 GCA_034665805.1 Alphaproteobacteria bacterium | reverse complement strand
GCGGCCACGTCACGCTAAGTTGGACGCAGGATGAAGCAGACAATTCGATCATTTTCACATGGATCGAAAGTGGCGGTCCTACGGTGGGCCCGCCGAGCCGCAGAAGCTTCGGAACGCGCTTGATTGAGGAGGCACTCCCCCGGCAGCTTGGCGGACGGGGACGGTTGTCCTTTCCGCCATCCGGCGTTCAATATGAACTCACAGTTCCGCGGGATAATCTAAAGCCGGCAGCCCTCGTCTAATTCAAACCCGCCCCCAGACGTTGAGCTCCCTTGTGATCGGACGGGTTCACTTATGCTCCTTTACCCCTCCCTCGCGAGGAGAGGAGAAATTGAGCCCGATTCCATGCAGATGATTGAGCGGACCGGTGCCGCGGCCGAAGGGGAGGCCAGTGCGGATCGCTTTTCGAACAAATGCGCGCGCGCGCTGAATCGCATCCTGAACGGATGAACCTTGCGCCAAGCCCATGGCGATCGCGGACGCCAGGGTGCAACCCGTGCCATGCGTGGAGCTGCTTTCAATCCGGGAACCGGAGAACCGGTGAGCGCCCGATTCATCCACCAGAACATCCGTGACCGTATCACCGGCGATATGTCCGCCTTTGACGAGCACGGCGCGCGCTCCCATTTCGCGCAGCATGATTCCGGCGCGCGCAAGATCATCGGCAGTTTCCACCGCGATGCCCGATAGGCGCGCCGCTTCCGGCGCGTTGGGCGTGATCAGTGCAGCGAGAGGAAACAACCGCGTCTTCATCGCTTCGATCCCGGCATCGTCGAGCAGCGCCATGCCGCCTTTGGCGATCATCACCGTATCGATCACTAGCGGCACCGCCGCGAAAGGGAGGAGCGCATCGGCCACCGCATCCACGCAAGCAGCCGACACCAGCATGCCGGTCTTGATCGCATCGGCACCGATATCTGCCATCACGGCGCGTATCTGTTCGGCGACGATCTGCGGCGGAACGGGATGGACCGCGTGGACGCCCGTGCTGTCCTGCACGGTGATCGCGGTGATCGCCGTCATGGCATAGCCACCCAATGCGGTCACAGTCTTGATGTCGGCCTGGATGCCCGCGCCGCCGCCCGAATCCGATCCCGCGATGCTGAGGATTCGCAGAGGGTTTTTCATCGTAAGGTATCGGTCAGGGCAGTGTTTCCCCTCACCCTACCCTCTCCCACAGGGGGAGGGAATTCAGGCGCTGGCTTCGCGGATCACTTGCGCGATCTCGCGCACCATCTGACGGACCAGCTTCTCATCTTCGCCCTCACCCATGATTCGGATGACGGGCTCGGTGCCGGATTTGCGCACCAACAGGCGGCCGCTGCCGTTCAGCTTCGCTTCGCAGGCCTTGATATGCGAGGTCACTTTTTCATCGCTGAGCGGTTCGCCCCGGCGCAGCCGGACATTCTCCAAAAATTGCGGCGCGGGTTCGAAGATATGCGCCGCCTCGCTTGCGGGACGGCGTTCTTCGGCGAGCACGGCAAGCACCTGGAGCGCGGCGATCAGTCCGTCGCCCGTGGTGATGAAATCGCTGAAGATGATATGGCCGGATTGCTCGCCGCCGACATTGAAGCCGCCCTCGCGCATCTTCTCGATGACATAGCGGTCGCCGACGGGCGAACGCACGAGCTTCAGATTCTGCCCTGCGAGATAGCGCTCCAAGCCGATATTCGACATCACCGTCCCGACGACGCCGCCACCCTTCAGCTCTCCGCTGCGCGCCCAGGACCGCGCGATCAGAGCCAATATCTGATCGCCGTCGATCACAAAGCCCTTTTCGTCGCATATCACGACACGGTCGGCATCGCCGTCCAGCGCGATGCCGAAATCGGCGCGCGTCTCCTTGACCTTCTCGATCATGGCGCCGGGCGCCGTCGAGCCGACTTCCTGATTGATGTTGGTGCCGTTGGGCTCCACGCCGATGGCGAAAACATCCGCGCCCAGTTCCCACAGCACGGCGGGGGCCACGCGATAGGCGGCGCCATGCGCGCAATCGACCACGATGCGCAAACCTTCGAGCCGCAGATGTTTGGGAAATGTCCGCTTGACGAATTCGATGTAGCGCGCCTGGGCATCTTCGATGCGCCGCGCGCGTCCGATTCTCGCCGGCTCGGCCAGGCCCTCTTCCAGCCCGTTCTCCATCAGCGCTTCGATTTCGCACTCGCGCTCGTCGGAGAGCTTCTGTCCGTCCGGACCGAACAGCTTGATGCCGTTATCATGGTATTGGTTGTGAGAAGCGGAAATCATCACGCCCAAATCGGCGCGAAGCGAGCGCGTCAGCATCGCCACCGCGGGCGTCGGCAGCGGTCCGAACTGGAACACGTCCATGCCGACGGAGGTGAAACCCGATACCAGCGCCGATTCAATCATGTAGCCGGAAAGGCGCGTGTCTTTGCCGATCACCACCCGATGGGTGTGATCGCCAGTCGTGAAGACGCGTCCGGCCGCCATGCCCACCTTGAGGGCAATCTCAGAATTCATCGGGAATTTGTTGGCCAAACCCCGGATTCCGTCGGTACCGAACAATTTACGCGTCATGAAAACTCCTACCCCAGGACCGACTATAATACGTCCTTCGGCGTTCCTCACCCTCATAGCGGTTTCCGATCAAGTGAATCGGAAACCGCTATAAGTTCCTGATTTGTCGCATTTTCCACGGCGAACCGCGAACACACTTCGCCTGAAAATGCTCTAGCCCGAAGCAATGTGAGACCAAATAGTTAAGGCGTCGCGAAGGGGCCTCGGCTCGTGGGTGCGGATCATGTCGGCGCCGTGCAGGGACGCGTAGAGCTCGGCCGCAAGGGACCCCGGCCCGATTTCCGCAACGTTGCGCCCCACCAGCCTGCGCAGGAAGGATTTGCGCGACACCGAAACCAAAAGAGGCAGGCCGAAGGCGGATTTCAGCTGCGGCAGCCGGCGCAGCACCGTCAGGGACACTTCGGGCTTGGTGCCCACAAAGAGGCCCATGCCCGGGTCGAGGATCAGGCGGTCGCGCGAGATACCGGCTTGGGTAAGCGCCTCGATGCGCATGTCGAAGAAATCGGCGATCCGGCCCATGATCGTGGCGGGATCGGTGTCGATCTTCTGGGCCTTCCCGGCGCCTTGGACCGCATGCATGACAATCAGCTTGGCCGTGGCGGCGGCGAGATAAGGATAGATCGAGGTGTCGGCGAAGCCCTGGATGTCGTTCAGATAGGCGACGCCCTCATCCAGCGCCCAGAGCTGGGTTTCGGACGCAAAACTGTCGATGGAGAGCTTCCACCCCTCTTCCTTGGCGCAGAGGACAATCGTGGCGAGACGGCCGATTTCGACATCGGGTGGAACCGGATCGGCATTGGGATTGCTGGAAGCGGCACCGACATCAAGTGCGTCCGCGCCATCGGCGATGAGCTTCCTCGCATGGGCGAGTGCAGCTTCCGGGTCGAGAAAACGCCCCCCGTCGGAGAAGGAATCCT
>JAXDMY010000141.1:0-5143 GCA_034665805.1 Alphaproteobacteria bacterium | reverse complement strand
CACCGACAACCTGCCCCGAATTCGAGTCGATGGTGCAGAAAATCCTGAACGATGGCAGAAATCCGGTTCCGCAAGCCGCGCTGACGAACGTCTTGTGGATCAATGACGGCGGCACCTTCAACAAGGGCTATCAGAAGGTCGAAGGTATCGACTGGAATGCCAGCTATGATTGGGACATGGGCGATCTCGGCGCCTGGAATGCCGGAATCACCGGCACCTATTATTTACATCTATATAACCAGACGACTCCGGCCGATCCGGTCGAGGATCAACTCCACACCAACCTGAATTCGGTGGGCAACATCCCGCAGAACGGCGTGACAGGGATCGCAGGCATCGGCACCAATAGGATGCGATATCGCGCGCGTCTCGGCTGGAGCAACGGGCCGTGGAGCCTAACCGGCTTCATGGATTACTCGTCGCATTATTTCCACACCCAGAACGCCCCGCCGAACGTGAATTTGCAGTGCACCACGACAGGCGGAACGCTTCCGGGAGGCTCGCTCCCCTGCCTGATCAGCAATTACAGCAACATCCAGCCCTCGCTGTACACATTCGACCTCTCGCTCGGCTATGATACCGGAGATGACCCGGTCAATGATTACCTCAAACACATCGGCGTTCAGCTGGTGGTGCAGAACATCGCGAACAAAACCCCAGCGTTCCAATACCGGATCAGTACCGGCGGCGGAAACCCAGCCACCTTCGATATTTTGAAGAGTTATGGCGGGCGCAGCGTTTCGCTGATTGTGACCAAGACCTGGTAGTTTGTTCCGGACAAATGAAAGGCCGCGATCGTATCAACGATCGCGGCTTTTCTTTCGGGCGCGGGCCGTTACCTCCACATATTGGAAGTTCCCGGATTTTGACGCATATTCGCGCACAGCGGAGGTGCGCCGCTTAGGCTCGTTTTTGAAGGAGAAGCAGGATGAAACATTTTCTCGTTTCGGCATGTGTGGCCGCTTTGCTGGCGACGCCGGCCTTTGCATCGCTTCAAGTCGGCGCCAAGGCGCCGGATTTTGCCGCCGCTGCTTCCATGGGCGGCAACCAATTCAAATTCGCGCTTGCCGATGCGTTGAAGAAGGGCCCGGTGGTCCTCTATTTCTATCCGGCCGCATTCACCCCCGGCTGCACCATCGAAGCGCATAATTTCGCCGACGCGATGGACGACTTCCAGAAGCTTGGCGCGACCGTGATCGGCGTGTCCCATGATTCGATCCAGACGCTGGACAGATTTTCGCTGACCGAATGCCGCAGCAAGTTCCCGGTTGCCGCCGACACGGATGCGAAGATCATGAGGAGCTATGACGCGGTACAGGACTCCCGGGCCGAATATGCCCAGCGCGTTTCCTATGTGATCTCGCCAGCGGGATCGATCCTCTACACCTACACGGCCGGCGACCCGACACACCATGTGGAATACACGATGGCGGCGGTGCGCAAATACGTCGCCGAGCAAAAGCGCTAAATACGCCTTGGAAGCATTGAGAGCCCTCATGTCGCAGGACATGAGGGCTCAGCCCTGTTTCACCCGGCGGTTCTGGCCACCCAGGCGGCGAAGCTCTGCAGATATTTGCCGATGAACTCCCGGGTGGAGTTGTTCGTCAGCCTGCCGCCTTCATCGAACAATTTGTCCGCGCCCCCGACATAGGCCTCCGGCATTTGCAGCGGCGGCATATTCAGGAACACCAGAGACTGGCGTAGATGATGGTTGGCGCCAAAGCCGCCGATTGCGCCCAGCGACACGCTGATAACGCCAGCGGGCTTCTTGTCCCAGACGCTTTTGCCAGAGGGACGCGAGCCAACATCGATGGCGTTCTTGAGGACGCCGGGTACCGAGCGGTTATATTCGGGCGTCACGAACAACACGCCATGAACCGGGCGGACAGAATCGCGAAACGCGGCCCATGGGGCAGGAGGGCTCGCCGAATCCAAGTCCTGATTGTAATGGGGCAATTGGCCGATCTCGACGATCGCGAGCTTGAGTTCGGAAGGAGCCAGCTCGATGAGAGCATGCGCCATTTTCCGGTTGTACGATTCCTTGCGCAGGCTGCCGACCAGAACGGCGATGTCGCGATTGACGCTCATGGGATTGCCTCTCGTCTGTTGCGTGCGGGTTTAGATAGGGAACGCTTCCGCGCCGTTAAAGGCGGGCGGCAGGCTTGCGATGACGGCTTGGCTCTGCTTTATCGGGCCCTCATCTTAGGAAACGCGCGATGCTGCATTTCGAAAGCCTGGGGCTGATCGAGGCGGAAAAGGGCATCGCTGCCGGCATCCAGGCGGCAACGGCGCTCGGCAAGGCGATGGCCTTTGCGGTGGCAGATCACACGGGCGAAATGATCGCAACCGCGCGTATGGACGGGGCCAATCCGCGCATCCTGCGGCACTCTGTCCGCAAGGCTTACACGGCGGCGCTGACGTGCCGCCATACGCTTAGCTTCAAACGTGACCTCGAGGAGAGGGACGGGGCGCTGGATCAATGGGGCGATGCAAATCTCACCACTCTGCCGGGCGGATTGGTGGTGAAATCCGGCGATCAATTCGTCGGCGGCGTGGGCGCGGGCGGGGGTGGCCCCGATGACGAAGTCGTCGCTCGCGCGATGGTAAAAGCCATGGGATTCACGGTGCAGGAGGACAAGCGCGCCCGCTAGGCGCTCAAAGAAAATCGAACCATCCGGTGATGATGTATTTTTCCTCGCTCGGCGAGACGATTCCGCGGTGCAGATGGGTCCAATCGACGGGCCAAATGAGGGTCAGCCCTTTTCGCGGCTGCGCCTTGATCTTCTGATAGAAGAATTCAGTGCCGCCCTCATCGAAAACGTCGTTGAGATAGGTCATGAACACGAGATGGCGGTTCGCCGAGGGGAGCATCTTGCCGATTCTCTCGGTGTGCCATTGCTTGTAGCCCGCGCCCGGCTCGTAATATTGAATGTTGATGTTTTCGGTGATGCCCCAGGCGTTGACGACGCGTGCGGCTTCGTATTTTTCCATATAGTTTTTCGTGACTTCCATGAGGTTGATGACGTATTTCCTCATCGTCGGATGCGAGAATTCGGGGGGCTCGACGATCAAATCGAGCGAGTCTTTGATGTCCTTGTTGACTTGCCGGTCATGGCCGATCTGGCCGGACTCTTTGCCGGGAGCGCTTTTGAAATATGCGATCAGTTCATCGCACACCTTAAGATCGGGAATGTACCAGGCGCCGATGAAGGATTTCTCGCCTCCAAGATCGACCTCCTTCATGGAAACTTCTCCACAACAGCCCAGGCGAAAACTCTACGGCGCCGCGGTGCTGAGGTCTAATTGAGCACGGGGAGCACATCAATGCGAAAATCCGTATCTCTGCCGCTCGCCGGGGATTGGCTGGAGCGCGGGCAAGAGCCGGTCACCGCGACCAGCATTGGCAACATGATCTATACCTCGGGCGTGCCGGGGATCGATCGCAAGACGGGCCGGCTGGCGGAAGGACCCGAGCGGCAATTCGCCGCCGCCTTCGAAAATTTGACGGCGCTTCTGGAAGCGGCTGGCGCGGGGCCGCAATCGGTTGGGCTGCTGACGGTCTGGATTCCCGACCGCACCAATCGTGGCTATATCAACAAGGATTGGCTGCGCCTCTATCCCGGAACGGACCGCCCGGCGCGCAAGACCAATCAGGCGCCGCTGCCGCAAGGCCTGGAAGTCCAGCTGATGGCGGCCTGTGTGCTCGGCGAAACGCGTATGGGAATCGAGATTCCCGGGCTATCGCACAAGGATCCGCTTCCGATGGGGGCGAGACTCGGGCCCATGGTGTTCTCATCGGTGATCGCGCCTGAAGATCCCGCCGACGGCAAATTGGTTCCAGGCGCACTGCCGCAGATTGCCCGCGCCTTCGACAATATGAAGCTGTTCATGAAGGCGGCGGGCGGTTCGGATGCCGAGATCAATCACGCCTGGGTGTTCATGAAGGACTTCGCCTTTCAACACGACATGGTGGAGCGCTGGGTGAAGGATTATCCCGAGTTCGGGGATCGCCCCGCGCGCAAGACGCTGCCCTACGATCTTGCGGGCGACTCCCAGATCCAGGTGCAGCTCACCGGGCGGATCGGGGGCAGACGCAAGAACTACGAAGTCCCCGGCATCGGCCATGACGATCCCATCCCGATGGGTTCGAGCATCGGGCCGCTGCTGCAGTCCTCCGGCATGTTCGGGATCGACCCCCTGACGGGCAAACGCGTGGAAGGGCTGGAAGCCCAGCTCGACAAGGCGCTGCGCAACATACGCGGTCTGCTCGATTCTGCTGGGACGACGCCCGACAGCGTCGCCCATCTCACTGTGATGCTGCAGGATTATGCGGACGCGCCGCGCGTTTCGGCGGCCCTGCGCGAGCTGTTCCCGGATCCGCAGAATGCCCCGGCGCTGAAATTCATCACCTATCGCATGCCCGCCCATTGGCGGGTGCAGTTCCACGTCACCGCTTTGATGGCGTGACAGGCGCCCCGGTCAGAAATCGGGTCTGTCCGCATGAGGTATCGGGGGGGCATCGCCGCCGAACAATGAGATCGGGTTCTCGGCGCAGCTTGCTTCGAGCATCGGGCCTGCGTCCGACGCCGAAGATATCGGGCTGATCGGAGCGGTATTCTCGGCCTTTCCCGGCTCGACGCGGCGATAACGCTGGATGGCGTCCCAGGGCGTGGTGAAAGCGCCCGAATCCTCAACGTGAATATTCACTTCCAGCATCTTGCCGTCATTGATCATGCGGAAGCGCTCCACCACGTGAAGCGCGTTCGTGTGCGGCGTGCGGTAATTGTCGACATAGGTCTGGTCGTTCATGCCGACCGTGTCCACCACCAGAGTATCGCCTTCGTAATGACCAACCGATTCGCCGAACCATGACGGCGCGGGGCGCGCCGAATGTTTCTGATTAAGATAGACGTGGCGCACCTGATGGTCTTCGGACCAGATCATCACCACCTCTTTCGGCGCCTGTATAAAATACACCGGATAGACCGGATAGAGCGCGAACCCCGGAACACCGATCGGCCAGCAACTCGCTGGCCTTGTGTAGGCAGGCTTCCCGGAGAGGACGGAATCGTTGCGCTTCTTCAATTCCTCCCGAGCCCAGGGCTGCAGGATCGGGTTGTTGAGATCGGCGATGGGAAATGTC
>JAXDMY010000140.1:0-8224 GCA_034665805.1 Alphaproteobacteria bacterium | reverse complement strand
AAAAAGAATGTCGGCCAATTGCCGCCCGGTTAGATTGGGCCATTTCTGGAGCAGGATCGCCGCGGCCCCCGCGATCAGCGGCGAAGAAAACGATGTGCCGGAGAGGAGCGCGAAGGCGCCGTTCCATGGCAGGGTCAGGCCCACGCCGGGCGCCACCATGTAATAGCTCATCGCCGAACCGGCGCGATCGGTGAATGACGCGATCTGATTGTTGCCATCCACTGCTCCGGCGATGATGTAGGCTCCCGGGCCGCTGTCGAGGACACCCGCGTTGCGTAGCTCGCTGATGGTGTCCAGATTGTACAGCGACGGATTCGCGCCGCCGGCATTTCCCGCCGACGAAACGACAAGCGCGCCATTGGTCAGCGCCACTGACGCTGAGGCGAGCACATAGGCTTCGCTCACCTTCGGAGGGTTGCTGAGGATGTCACTCGCTTCATAGCCGAACGACGTGTTGATGATGTGCACGCCGTGCGAGGTGATGTAGGTCCACGGGTCCGACACGTGATAGAGCACGCCGCCCTGCATGGTCTGCGTCTCGTTGACGTCGGAAAAATAATCGACCGCCAGCACGCTTGCGTCGAAGGCGACGCCGTGAATCCCAAAATCATTCTTGCGTGCGGCGGCGGTGGCCGCGACGGCATGTCCATGGTGATCGCTGGAGGCTGCCTGACCGGTCTGGGCCTGATAGAGCGCCACAGCCTGCGCACTCGCATCGCGGCTGTCCGAAGTGTAATTCACTTCGCTGGAGGTGAGCTCGAAATTGAAATCGATGATGCCGATGGTGACGCCCGCGCCGGTGTAACCGAGCGCGTAGCCGTCCGCGGCGCGAATTGCGTCAAGCGCCCCCATGCGGTTGTACTCGGCGGTACGAAACGTGTCGGCGCCAGCCACCGGCGGAAGGGCCGTGGCGGTTCGGGTGGCCGTCTGCTGAATGACCGCCATGCCGGGGGCGCCGCCTCCCCCGCCTCCGCCGCAGCCCGATAGGCACAGCGCGACCGCTGCGGTGCTGAGCATCGGTCTACGAGCCATGCTGTCGTTTCCGCCGTGGAGCTTGCGATGTGCGCCGCCAAAGGCCCCGCGGGCCGCGCCACCCTTTCATTAACGATGCTAATTGGCCGCGTAAGCGGCGTCCACATAAACGCGGGTTACCATCATTACATTTTCCAATCTGGTATTTGGGAGCGCCCGCGCCGCTGAAACGAGAGCTCGGCCGCCTCACCTGGACGAATGGACCGCCCGCCCGTGCGACTTGCCTCGGCAAGATCGATCCCTTATAGAGCCGCTTCCGCTTGAAGGGCGTTTGCGATGAAAAAGGGCATCCATCCCAATTATCACTTCGTGAATGTGGTGCTGAACGACGGCACCGGCTATCGGACCCGCACGACTTGGGGCGAACCCGACGGCAAGCTGACGCTCGACATCGATCCGACCACCCATCCGGCCTGGACCGGCGGTCAGCAGAACCTGCTCGACCGGGGCGGACGCCTGACGCGCTTCAACAAAAGATTCGGGGATTTCGTCAAGAAATAGCGCTGCCTAAGCAGTGCTCGCCCCGCCCTTTCAGAAGGGGTGGGCCATTATGTTTGCCGTTTCATTCTTTCGATCAGCGCAGCCAGCCGCGCATGCATCTCCCCCGGGGTGAGGGATTTGCTGCCGCCATGACCCGCCAAAACCCACTCGAACGAATAGTCGAGAAGCCGGGTGAGCGATTTTGTTTGCTCGGGCCACGAGTACCAGCAGAAATCCCGCCAGGCCGCCAGATCGCCCTTCTCGAAATTCCAGGCGAGCGAGTCGCCGGTGAACAGGCAGCGGCTGTCGTAGAGAAAAACGACGCTTCCCTTGGTATGTCCTGGAACCGGGATGGCGAGGAGATCGCTATCCAGCGCAATAGGCTCGCGCCCCTTTAGAATGTTGTCGGCGAACGGCGCCCGTGCCCGGTCCCATTGATGAATCCACACGCGGGCGCCGAAGTGCTTCGCGTAATGCTGCGCATCGCCGATGTCGTCGCGATGGGTGAGCAGAATATCGGTGAGGCCGCCCCATTCTTCCAGCTTTGCCGTGACCGCACGAGTCCAGCGCGGCGCGTCCACCATGGCGTTGCCAGTCTTGCGCCGGATCAGAAAGGAATGCGCCCCGGCCGCGGACGCCGCGTTGTAGCCGAGGCGGTAAACACCATCGGTCATCGGCTCGGGAAAAACCTCATCGGGGATTTGCGTCGCGCCTTGCGTGCGCACGGACGCGGTGGGGCAGAGGAGCCGCGCGCGCCAAGCCATGCGCAACTCTTCTTGGGTTTGGGGCTGTCTTGCGAACACCGATTGACCATCTTTTTCGACGATCAATCCGGGCGCCACGGTGCGCGCGGCCGAACAGTCCGTGCAGCGTGTGTCGATATACCAATTGCCCGGCGCATTCGCCGGATGGCGCTCACTCATGCTCTCGAATATAGGAGCCTGCCGCAAAAGTGGAAGTGCGCGCCGCGACGCGCGCTAGCTCGGTTTGTCCCCGGATGAGCCGAAGGCGGCTTCGAGGCGCGCGAAATGTGTTTGCACGCCCGGCGAACGCTCGCCCTGCCGGAAGAGAACATCGTCCAGCCGCGCGATCCGTCGATAGAGACTCTCGCTCCGATCCAAAAGATCGATGAGTTTTTGCGGCAGCGCGTCGACGCCATCCTCACGCTTGCCCATGCAAATCTCGCGTGCGCCGAGACGATAGCGGTCGGACGCGGCGTCCTCGGAAGACATGTCGCCTTCCTGCACGGCGCGTTGAATCAATAACCAGCTTGCCGCCTGCATCAGACGCGTGGTGACGCGCATGCTTTCGCCGGCATACACCAGCGCTGCCTTACGCGACAGATCGCGAGACTCGGTGCGTCCGCGCCCGTCGAGATAGCGGGCGCACTCTTCGACCAGCGCCATGCCTTCATCGAATGTGTGTTCGAACAAGGCCGAGGCCCGGAAACTGTTCAGCGAAATGCCGCCGAGGGATTCATCTTCTAAAAGCTCGATGTTCATTATGCCGATCCGATGCCTATGAACAGCGAAGCTATCAAGCTGCACAGCGTCATGCGAGAAAGATTTTCAACTTGGTTACGACGCGAGGGGCGCGGGCCGCGATTCACCATTCATTGGTTAATGCGCGCGCGGATGTCAGCGCTTGAAAAACGCATCCGCTGCACTCTTGGTGGTCGAACGGGCGCGCAACGCGTCTTTCGCGCGCAGGATTTCTCCTTCCAGCAACGCAATGCGCGCCTCGAGCTCATGTGCGGAGAGAAGAGACAGGTCCTCACCCAGGACGATATCCGCCTTGGGCTTCTTGGGCGCCAGTTCGTCCAGATCGATCGCCATCGACGGGCCTCCTTTGCTCTTAGCTCCAATCTTGGCATAACCCGCATCTGGCGTGGTGAATCCAAAATTCGCAAGTGCTTGGGCGACACTCCGGGCGAATTTCGGATTCAAAGCCACACCAGCAATTTATTGAATCCAGTGTGGTTTTCGGATTTGAAGTTCCTAAACGTGCATGCCATGAAAATCTTAGGAACTTCAAATCCACCACACTGGCGCAAGAAAGTCGGATCATGACACTCCCCAAGACGATGATGGCAATCGCCGTCGAGCGGACCGCGGCGGGCCCAAAGCTGTATCTCAAAGAGATGCTCGTGCCCCACCCGGGTCCCGGACAAATCCTGATCAGGATAGCGGGCGCGGGCGTGAACCGCGCGGACCTGCTGCAGGTTGAGGGGCACCATCCCCCGCCGCCCGGCGCGCCGGAGACGCCGGGTCTGGAGGCTTCGGGCAGGGTCGTTGCCATCGGCCAGGCCGTGACGGGATTTCGCGAAGGCGATGAGGTTGCGGCGCTTCTGCCGGGCGGGGGCTACGCCCAATATGCCGCGGCTTCAGCGCTGTGCACGTTGCCGGTACCGAAGGGCGTCGGTCTGATCGACGCGGGCGGTATACCCGAAGTCTACTTCACCGTGTGGAGCAATGTGTTCGACACCGCCCGTCTGAAGCCCGGTGAAAGCTTTCTGGTTCATGGCGGTTCGAGCGGCATCGGCACGGCCGCGATCCAGCTCATGCATGCGCGCGGACATCAGGTCTTCACCACGGCGGGATCGACGGAAAAATGCGACGCGTGCGAAAAGCTCGGCGCAAAGCGCGCGATCGACTACAGAAACGAGGATTTCGTCACCCTGGTGAAAGCCGATACCAACGGCAAAGGTGTCGATGTCATATTGGACATGGTGGGCGGCGATTACGTCATGCGCAATCTCAATACGCTCGCACGCGGCGGACGGCTGGTGAATATCGCCTATCAAAAGGGCGCCAAGGCGGAAGTCGATTTCCGCATCGTGCAGGCGCGCCTTTTGAGCCTGGCCGCCACCGGCTTGCGCGGCAGGCCCGATTCCGAGAAGGCGGCGATCCGCGACCACCTCGCACGGGAGGTCTGGCCCCTCTTCGAGACCGGCCGCCTCAAACCCGTGACCTTTCGGCAGTATCCCCTGGCGGAGGCCGGCGAGGCCCATCAGGCGATGCGGGAAAGCCGCCATATCGGAAAAATCCTGCTCACGCCTTGAATTCTTCTTTGCCGAACGCCGCTTCGGGGCTAATAAGGGGCCTTCCTCGATAGGGTTATGCCTGGAGAGCGGAGTGGGGTCCCTGACAAGCCCCGCACGGAAAGGAAAAGCCCATGTCCGACAAACCTCTGATGCCCAAGGCGACCGCCGTTTGGCTGATCGACAACACCTCGCTCACCTTCGAGCAGATCGCCGAGTTCGTCGGCATGCATCCCCTCGAGGTGAAAGGTATTGCGGACGAAGACGTGGCCAAGGGAATCAAGGGGATTGACCCGATCGCCTCCGGTCAGCTTACCCATGACCAGATCGAACAGTCCGAAAAGGACCCCGAGCTGAAGCTCAAGATGGCGCCGGCAAAATACAAGATGCCGCACATCAAGGCCAAGAAGACGCCGCGCTATACGCCGGTGTCCAAGCGCCAGGACAAGCCGGACGCGATCTATTGGCTGCTGCGCAACCATCCAGAATTGACCGATGCCGATATCATGAAGCTGATCGGCACCACCAAGGCGACGATCGCGAAGATCCGCGACCGCGGTCACTGGAATTCCCAGAACATCAAAGCGGTGGATCCGGTGACGCTTGGCCTATGCTCGCAGATCGAGCTCGATTTCATCGTCGGACGCGCTGCCCATCGCAAGCCGCGCCCGGCGAAGAAATCGACGGACAGCATGAAAACGGTCGAGGAAACGACCGCGGGTCTCGCGCCTATGGGCGAAGAGGACAGCGACCACTAATCGTCAAAACGCGTAACGCGCCAGCAGGAAGCCCGCGACGATGGTCGCGAGCACAATGAACATCGTGAGTTCGAGTCGTTTCTCCACGAAATTCCGGATCGGCTCGCCGAACCAATAGACAAGACCCGCAACAATCGTGAAGCGGGCGCCGCGGGTGATCGCCGAGAGGACCACGAACATCGCGAAATTGTAGCCGGCAAATCCCGATGCAATGGTGACCAGCTTGTAGGGGATGGGGGTCAAGCCTTTGATCAGGATGATCCAGGCGCCCCATTCGGCGTAGGCCGCACGGAAGGTCTCGAGGCTTTGGCCATAGCCATAGGCACGGATCAGCCATAGGCCGAGCGAATCGTAAAGCAGCGCGCCAATAGCGTAGCCAAGCATGCCGCCAAGCACGGAAGCGATCGTGCACCAGCCCGCCAGAAGAAAAGCACGCTTGCGGTCCGCCAGCACCATCGGCAGCAGCATCACGTCGGGTGCGATCGGGAAGAAGGAACTCTCGGCGAAAGACACCGCAAACAACGCCGCCCAGGCATAGCGTCCCAAGGCATTCGCCATGGTCCAATCGTAGAGGGAGCGAAAGAGCCCGCGTTTCTCGGTGCGCGTGTTGTCATTCATAGGACGTTTTCCTGTGTCGGCCCTCGCGGGTCAAGCGGGAGGCTCGCCGGCGAGCCTTGCGGCATCGGCGTGAAGTTTTCGCGCGTTTCGAGCCGCGCGGGTTCCTTGAGGCGTATCCGCGTGAAGGCATAGAATGCCATGCCGGCATGAATAATTGCTGTATAGAGAAAAAGCGAATTGGGCCCGGCTGTCGCGATCACGAAAGAGGCAAGGAGCGGACCCGGAATCGAGGCCGCGGCGTTGATCATTAGCAGTCCGGCCGACACGCGCACGAATTCGCCGCGCGGGAGCCGATCATTCGCATGCGCGATCGCGAGCGAGTAGAGCGACAGCATGGAAGCACCGAGCACGAACACGACACCGTAGAAAATCAGCGGCGCTCCGACGAGCAGCCAGCCAAGAGCCCCCAGCATGAACCCGCACAATGAGGCGGCGGTGCAGGTGGCCGCGATCATCCAGCGCCGGTCCATGCCGTCCGAAACGCGCCCTAGTGGCCACTGAATCAGCGCGCCTCCGGCGATGAAGACGCTCATGAAGAGCGCGATCTCGCGAATCGAGAAGCCGAACGACTGACCGTAAATCGGCGCCAGGGTCCAGAATGCGCCATTGGCAAGGCCCGCCGTTACGCATCCCACCGCCCCCACCGGCGCCACCCTGAAGATACGCGACAGATCGATGTCGAGCGCGGGACGTGGAGCCGGCGGCGGAAGGCGAGTGAGCCCCATGGGCACCAGGCACAGGCAGTAAAGTATCGCGGCGATGCTGAAGAGCTCGAAGGACAGCGGTTCGCCCAAAAGAAGCAACCATTGTCCGATAAGCAGCGCACTCAGATTGACCGCGACATAGAGCGAGAGAATTCGGCCCCGCGTCTCATTGGTCGCCCGGTCGTTGAGCCAGCTCTCGATCGCCATATAAAGTATGGCGAGCGAAAATCCCGTGATGCCTCGAGCGGTAAACCATGCCAGCGGCGTCACCCATAGCGGCAAAATCAAAACGGAGCTCGCGACCAGAGCGGCCGCCACCGCGAAGGCGCGAATATGTCCGACCCGCGACAAAAGACGCGGTCCAGCAAAGCAGCCCAGGACGAAGCCGGCAAAATACCAGGTGCCGAGCGTGCCCACGGCGATATCGGAAAAGCCGTCGAGATGGGCGCGCAACGGTGTCAGCGTTCCGATGAGCCCGTTCCCCATCAGGAAGAGACCCGTCGAGACGAGAATCGCGGCAATGCTGGAGGAGGGCGACGCCATGATTGGAACCTGAAACGCTGCGCTCGCTAGTGTGGCGAATCCGAAATTCGCAAATGCCTGGGCAACACTCCGGGCGAATTTCGGATTCAAAGCCGCACTAGCAATTTATTGGATCTAGTGCGGTTTTCGGATTTGAAGTTCCTAAACGCGAATGCCATGAAAATCTTAGGAACTTCAAATCCACCGCACTAGCCTGTCCGCATCTCGAAGTCAAAAAAGCCGAAATCGTCACGATGCCAAGGCGGGAACAAGGTCCCCGTGCGGCGCCGCACATGGATTGTTGATGCGCCGAGCTTGCCGCGGCGAAGACGTTTCATTAGCGTTTCGTGTTTGCTTCACCATTTTCAGACGATCCATGGCCGCGCGAAGAAAGAACGTTTCAAAAGGAAAAGCGAAGAAGCACGCCAAAGCTGCGCGCGCGAAGAAGCCCAAAACCGTCAAAGGCAAGGGGCGGCGCAAGCCCGCTTCGCTCGCCAAACCGCGACTTCCCAACGTGACGGCGCGCGCGAAAAACAAGGCTGCGCCTTCCAAGGCAGGATCTTCCGCACGCTCCAAGCCGGTGGCCAAAGCTCGCCCTGGCGTTGCCACCCGTCCCCGTCCGCGCCGGGTATTGCCGCAGCCGCGGCCCGCTCTCGGGCCTCGCCATAAGATTCGCGCCGGCAGCGCCTATGACATGGACCTGGCTCGCACCTCGGCAAATTATCAGCCGCTGACGCCGCTCTCCTTTCTGGAGCGCGCCGCCCGCGCCTATCCCGAGACGACCGCCATCATCCACGGCCAGCGCCGCTATTCCTACGCGCAATTCTACACGCGCTCGCGTCAGCTCGCCTCTTCATTGGCGCGCGAAGGCATCACGCGCGGCGACACGGTCTCGGTGTTGCTTTCCAACACGCCCGCCATGCTGGAGGTCCATCACGGTGTGCCAATGACGGGTGGCGTCCTGAACGCGCTCAACACGCGTCTCGATGCGCGCTCGATCGCCTTTATGCTTGATCATTCCGAGGCGAGAATCTTCATCGTGGATCGCGAATTCGCCGCTTGCGCGAATG
>JAXDMY010000139.1:0-18526 GCA_034665805.1 Alphaproteobacteria bacterium | reverse complement strand
GCGACAATCAGGAGCAGACCATCCTGCAGGCCTTCCTCAACATCGTGGAGTTCTGGCCCGATTGGTATCCGAACCTGCACGAGGCGTTCGAATGGCCGCGCGTGCAGACTTTGCATTTCTACGGCTCGTTCTGGCCGCACGATTCGGGCTTCAACAAACTGAACCTGGAATCGAACATTCCCGACGACGTGTTCAAGGAGCTGCAGGCCCGCGGTCATGACGTCAGCAAGATCAAGCCGCTCAGCATCGCGAGCTGCGCCACGGCGGTGATGATCGATCCTGGCAGCGGCAATCGCATCGCCGGCGCCGATGCCCGCCGCGACTGCTACGCCATGGCGTATTAGGATGGGTTGATCGATCAGCGTTGTCTCGCCGGCTAACGGCGGCGGGCTATGGTGGGATACAGCTTTCGGATATGCCTTCCCGCCCATGCTGATCATCGACAATGTCACCGTTCGGATTGCCGGCCGCATGATCCTGGACGGCGCCAGCGCGGCGATCTCGGACGGGCGCAAGGTCGGGCTGATCGGCCGCAACGGCGCGGGCAAGACCACGCTCCTGAAGCTCATCCTCGGCGAATATGAAAGCGAAACCGGCAAAATCGAACTGAGCCGAAGCTGGCGCGTCGGCGCGGTCGCCCAAGAAGCACCTGCCGGTCCGCAAAGCCTGATCGACACGGTGCTGGCGGCCGATACCGAGCGTACCGAGCTGCTCGCGGCGCTGGAGGGTGAGCCCGATCCGATGCGGCTGGGCGAAATCCATGCGCGGCTCGATGCGATTGGCGCCTATGGGGCGCCCGCGCGCGCGGCGCGCATCCTCGCCGGTTTGGGTTTTCCGGAAAGCGAGCAGCGGCGCCCTTGCGCGGAATTTTCCGGGGGATGGCGCATGCGCGTCGCCTTGGCCGCCCTCCTCTTCGCCGCGCCCGATCTGCTTCTGCTCGACGAGCCGACCAATTATCTCGATCTGGAAGGCGCGCTGTGGCTGGAGGATTATCTCAAGCGCTATCGCGGCACGGTGCTGCTCGTCAGCCATGACCGCGATCTTCTGAACCGCGCGGTGGATTCCATCCTGCATCTGGAGCACGGCAAGCTCACGCTCTACAGCGGCGGCTATGATTCCTTCGTCGAGATCCGCGATCAGAAGCGCGCCCTGGATGCGGCCGCGCGCGCCCATCAGGACGCCGAGCGCAAGCGCATCCAGGCCTTCATCGACCGCTTCCGCGCCAAGGCATCGAAAGCGAGCCAGGCGCAGAGCCGCATGAAATGGCTGGAAAAGATGAAGCCGGTGACCCTGGTGACAGCGGAGCGGCTCGCGGCCATCAGGCTGCCGCAACCCGAAGCCGTCGCCCCACCTTTGATCACGCTCGATCGCATCTCGGTGGGCTATGCGCCGGGAAAGCCGGTGCTGTCGCATTTAACGCTACGGATCGATTCCGACGACCGGCTTGCCCTGCTCGGTCAGAACGGCAATGGCAAGTCGACGCTCGCCAAATTGCTGGCCGGGCGCCTGAAGCCAATGAGCGGCGAGATGACCCGCGCGCGCAAATTGAATGTCGGCTATTTCGCCCAGCATCAGCTCGACGAGCTGGATTCTGCGAAGACCGCGCTTCAGACCTTGTGGGCGCACCGGCCGCTGTTCGATGAGACGACGGCGCGCATGCGGCTGGGCGGATTTGGCTTCTCCGGCGACAAGGCGGACACACCGATCGATTCGCTGTCCGGCGGTGAGCGCGCGCGGCTGCTGCTGGCGATCGCGACACTGGAGAAGCCGAACCTGCTCATCCTCGACGAGCCGACCAACCATCTCGACATGGATGCGCGCGAGGAATTGCTCACCGCGCTCAATGAATATGAAGGCGCGGTGGTCCTCATCAGCCATGACCGGCGGCTGATCGAAGGCTGCGCCGACCGTCTGCTGCTGGTCGCCGAGGGCCGCGTTGCGCCCTATGACGGTGATCTTGAGGATTACAAACGTTTCGTGCTGTCGGCGGCGAATGGTCCGGCAGAAACCCAGACGCGCGAATCCAAATCGCAGTCCAAGGCCGGCCAGCGGCGCGAGGCCGCCGACCGGCGTCTCGTGCTGAAGCCACTCAAAGACGCGATGGACAGATGGGAGCGCGAGGTCGCGCGCCTGCATGGCGAGATCGAGACGATCGATGATGGCCTCGCAAGTCCCGGCCTGTTCACGAAAGATCCCGCCAAGGGCGAAAAGCTCTCGAAACAACGCGCCGACGCCGCGCGCAAGCTCGAGGCCGCGGAGCACGCTTGGATCGAAGCGGCGGAAATTTTCGAGGAAGCGCAGAATACGTCAGTCTGAGCTCGGACGCGCGTTGGGTGTTTTGGTCCGATCCGTTGCAGGCCAGCGCTCGGACATGTCGGGGAGTGGCGTTTCCTTTCCCGTCATCCGCTCGATCGCAATGGCGTATAGCGTGATCTGATCGATGCGCGGGAAAAATCCCTTGGGGCGTCCCAACTCGCCTTCGGTCCAATCGCTCTTGGCATATTTTGCCATGAGCATTTCGAAGAAGCGCTGCTTCGTTTCCAATTCTTCGACCACGCGCACCCGGCCGAACACGATCACGCTGCGGAAAGCCAGGGTGGAATCGCATTCGAAGCGCCCATAGGGAAACACCTCGCCCGGCTCGTCCATCTCAAAGCAAACCCGCGGCTCGCGATCGACATTGGCGCGCAAATGGCCCCGCGCGCGCGTGTTGTGCACATACAGCTCGCCGTCCATCCAGACATAAAGCAGCGGAACGCAATAGGGATAACCGTCTTCGCCGATGGTCGCGAGCCGGCCGCAGAATCCACGCTGCAGCGTCTCCAAGGTGCGTTCGTCGGACATGAGTTTATCTACGCGTCGCAATTGCGGCGGTGCGCTCATTTGGTTTTCCCCTAAGACTCAACGAAAAACCAGTTTAGACGCAGACGCCCTTTTCTTCGAGCATCGCGCGAAGCTCGTGCAACTCGCGCCCCTGAGAGGCGCATGCGGAGTTCGCCATGGCTTTGGCTTCCGGCATGCGGCCCTCATAGATCAGTACGATCGCCAACATCATGTTCAGCGAGGGTTGCAGACCGGGCGGATTGTCGAGACCGAGCATCTGCTGTTGCGTCAGCGCGGCGCGCAGCTCGCGCTCGGCATCGGCGAGGTCTTTCCGTTCCAGAAAGAAAACAGCGCGATAGAAATGCGCGCGCGGATCCTGCGGGTAGCGGCCAACCAGATCGGCCGAACGCGGCGAGCCTTCCTGCAGGCTTCCGGGAACTTCGCTCTCCGGCATCAGCAAAGCGGGCTGCGAAGCGTAAACGGGATAATGCTGCACAGCCAAAAAACCCGATAGGATGGCGGCAAGCAATCCCCCAACCGCAATCGCCGCGGCGAACCGTTGTCCTCTGGGGGTGGCCGATGCCTCCGGCCAGATTTCACCGAGCACGAAGCCCATGGCAGCGCCTGCCAGCGCGCCGCCGACATGAGCGCCGTAATCGATTCCCGTACCGGCGCCCAGCGGGAGCAGCGCGGGCGCGAGCGAGGGGATGAGAAAGCGCAGAGACACCTTCTGCATGCGGCGGCGCAATTGCACCGATTCGAAGATGAAGCTGCACACGAGAGCGGCGGCCAAAAGCGCCATGATCGCGCCCGACGCGCCGACCGATAAGACGTTCGGCGCATTCGCCGCGAGCGATCCGGCGGCGCCACCGAGCGCGCCGAGCACAAACAAAGCGGCGAACCAGGCATGGCCGATCACCCGTTCGAGGATCCAGCCGGCAAACAGCAAAGCCAGAGCGTTTCCCAGAATGTGGGAGAGGCTGCCATGCAGCAGAGGCGCGGTGAAAATGCGCCACCACTCGCCCGACTGGAGCACGAGCGAGCCGTTCAGCGCGCCAAACGCGGCAAGCGAGCGCATGCCCGGCGCAAAATTTCCTTCCGCTTGGACGGCGAAACTCAGTTCCACCCAATAAATCAGGCCGAGCACAACAACGAGCCCGAAGGTCACAACGGGCAGAGGGCGGCGCGAGGTGAATTCGCTCGCCGCCTCCGGCAAATCCTCGACCGCGGCGCTTTGGCGCGTAGGGGGCGCGGGCGGCGGCGCAACAGGGCGCCGGTCCACCGGCCTGCGCCTTCCAAATGCCGATGCCGCCTGCATGCAAACGCTCCAGATCTTGAAGCGTTTTTAGATGCGGGCCCTCTTCATAACGGTGAATCCGGCAGAGACACGTAACGGCGTGGTAAACGCAAAGCTAAGAACCGCTATCCCCCCTTCCGGCGCTTTCGCGCCACCTTCCCCTCAAGGGGGGAAGGAAGTCTAAGCGATAGGCTTAGCGCAATTGGGCGGCGACGCGGTCGATGCCCGCTTTGGAACAGGGCTCGTCATTGCCGCCGGGCGAGCCGGAGATACCGACGCCGCCGATGGTGTCCTCACCGATCTTGATCGGAAGCCCACCGCCGATGCCGATGACTCCGGGAAGCGTCGCGCGTTGCGCTGCGCCCGGATCCTTGGCGACCTGCTGGGCGAATTGCGCCGAAGGCGAGGCGAAGGTGAGCGCCGTATAGGCCTTGCGCCGGCTGTTCTCCATGGTGTGCGGCGCCGCGCCATCGCCGCGGATTTGCGCCAGCGTGCCGCCATCGCGGCCAACCACCGTCACGGACACGTGGTAACCCTTGGCCTGACACGCCTCGACCGCGCCTTCCGCGATGGCTTTGATCATGGCGTAGGACAGGTCCTTATGCGTGGCCAATTGCGCACTCGCCGGAACCGCGAATGCGCAGACCACGGCACTGAAGCCAAGGCAACGCGCGATGCTCATGATGTTCCTCCTGGAAAATTCGCTCTCATCTAGAATAGCGCATTTGGGAAAGCGTTGTCGCCCGCACGCTATCCCTGCTTTTCCCACTTCCCGTTAGGGCTTTCTTTCCAATAGGTCGCGTCGTGGCTTGCCTCTTTGGCGTTGCGCCAGGCGGCGCGGGCGGCATCGAGCGTTTCGGGATCGCGGCCGTCGAACAACAGCACGATGCGCTCAAGACCCGCGAGCAAAGGCGAAGACCAATCGGCCGGCATCGCGCCGCCGACCAGGAACAGCACATGGGCGCCGTTCGGGTTTTCCTCTTCGGTGGTGAGATAGATGGGCTGGCGCGCCTTGTGACCTTCCGCGGCCGTGCCATGGGCGAGGAAGCTCGGCTCCGAATAGGTCCATAGATGCGTATCCAATGCCGCCATGCGCTCGGCCGAGCCCACCTGAACGACGGCGCGCCAGCCGCGCTCGCGGGTGCGTTCGAGCAGCGAAGGAAGCACGTCCTCCAGGCCCTTGCGTTCGAGGTGATAGAAGAGCGCTTCGGACACCGAGACTCCGTACCTAGTGTGTCGAATCCGAAATTCGCAAGTGCTTGGGCAACGCTCCAGGCGAATTTCGGATTCAAAGCCACACTAGCAATTTATTGAATCTCGTGTGTTTTCGGATTTGAAGTTCCTAAACGCGAATGCCATCTAAACCTTAGGAACTTCAAATCCACCACACGAGCGTTACGTCTCGTAAAAATCGGCGATGAGCCGGTTCAGCACACGCACGCCCCAGCCCGTTCCCCAGGAAGGCGCAAGCGGCTTGTGCTCGCCGTCCTGCCAGGCGACACCGGCGATGTCGAGATGCGCCCAGGGGACCTTGTTGACGAAGCGCTGCAGGATCTGTGCGGCGGTGATGGAGCCGGCCTGCGGCCCGCCGATATTCTTCATGTCGGCGATCTTGGATTTGACCAGACGGTCATAGCCATCGCCGAGCGGGAGCCGCCACACCGGCTCGCCTTCGTTCTTGCCCGCCTTGGTCAGCCGGTCCGCCAGCTCGTCATTGTTGCTGAAGAGCCCGGCATGTTCGGCGCCCAGTGCCACCACAATGGCGCCTGTGAGAGTGGCGAGATCCACCATGAAGCGAGGCTTGAAGCGCGACTGCGCGTACCAGAGCACGTCGGCGAGCACGAGACGCCCTTCCGCATCGGTGTTGAGAACTTCGATGGTCTGGCCCGACATGGTCTTGACGATATCGTTCGGACGCTGCGCATTGCCGTCGGGCATGTTCTCCACCAGGCCGACGAGCCCGACGACATTGACGCGCGCCTTGCGTTTGGCCAGCGCATGCATCAGGCCCACGACGGCCGCGCCGCCGCCCATGTCGCCTTTCATTCCCATCATGGAAGCGGCGGGCTTAAGCGAGAGGCCGCCGGAATCGAAACACACACCCTTGCCGATGAAGGCCAACGGGCCGGCGTCCGGTTTCTTGGCCGATCCTTTGCGCGCGCCGTTCCATTGCATCACCACCACCCGGGACTCATGCGCGCTTCCCTGCCCGACGCCGAGCAGCGCGTTCATGCCGAGCTTGCGCATCGCCGGCACATCGAGCACTTCAACTTTGACGCCGAGCTTCTTCAGCTGCTGGGTACGCTTGGCGAATTCATCCGGGTAGAGAATATTGGCCGGTTCGTTCACCAGATCGCGGGCGAGGAATATCCCCTCGCCGACCGCCGAAAGACCGGCCCAGGCCTTGCGCGCGCTTGCGGCCTCCGGTGTCGAGACGACAATTTTCTTGACCGTGACAGTCTCGTCTTCGCCGACCTTGCGATACTGATCGAAGCGGTAGCTGCGCAGACTCGCACCCAGCGCCAAATGCGCCGCAAGCTCCGCCTCGCGAAGCTTCGACCGTTTCGGGAGATCGATGGCGAAGGTCAAAATCTCTTCGCCGCCGGCCAGAAGCCGGCCCAATACGGTGGCGGCCAGGCGTTCGGCCGCTGCGGCATTGAAGGCGTCGGTCTTGCCTAAACCGGCGAGCACGATGCGCGAGGCCTTCACGCCCGCGGGCGCCAAGAGTTCCAGGCTCTGGCCGGCCTGGCCCTTGAACCGGCTGACGGAAAGGGCGCGCGTGACCGCGCCGCCCGTCGCTTCGTCGGCCGCCGCTGCCGCCGCCGTCAGCCCACCTTCGTCGAGGATGCCCACGACCGATGCGCCCGGTCCGATGCCGCCGCGCGATGCAAAGGATATGTCCATGAATGTGACCACTCCGAAAATCCGATGGCCGCATGAAATATCAGATACGGTGGCGTCGGACGCGCTTTTTCTGGTACCTGATTCGTGTTTTTCTGCTAGCTGAGTCCGATGCGAAGCCTCTTCTTCTACGTTCTGCGCCAGATCATTGGGCCATTCCTGCTGTTCACGCTGGTTCTGACCCTTGTGGTGTGGATGACGCAGGCCTTGCGCCTCTTAGACCTCGTGATCAATCGCGGGCAGTCGGCCGGCATCTTCGCCTATCTTACCGTGCTGATGCTGCCCAGCCTTTTGGTTGTCATCGTGCCGATCGCATTTTTCGGGGCGGCGCTTTATGCGCTCAATAGACTCAACAGCGATTCCGAACTGGTGGTCATGTGGTCGGCGGGCATCAGCCGGCTGCAGATCGCGCTGCCGGTGCTTGCCGCGGCCGCCCTCGCCATGGCCTTCACCTATGCCTGCAGCCTCTATCTGATGCCGCTTGGGCAGCGGGTGATGAAGGACAAGGTGTTCGACATTCGCGCCGATATCGGCGCGGCCATCCTGCGCGAAGGCGCCTTCACCACGCCCAGCGACGGCCTGACCGTCTTCATTCGCGAGCTTGCGCCGAACGGGGAAATCCGCGGCATCCTGGTCCACGACAATCGCCAACCGCAGAGGCCGCTGACCTATCTCGCCGAATCGGGCGTGCTGGTGCAGTCCCCGGAAGGCGCGCGGCTTATTATGCAGAACGGCAATATCGAACAGGGCGAAGGAAAGGGAGCGCGCCTGTCGGTGTTGGGGTTTGAGCGCTACGTGTTCGATTTGGATCAATATGCGGGTCCCCAGCGCGCCTCCGATCGCGATACCAGCGAACGTTACCTTCCCGAGCTGTTCCAGGCGCAATCGGCGCCAGGGGTTCCCGTGGTGCGCCGCGGCGTTTATCTCGCCGAAGCCCATAACCGGGTGTCGGCGCCGCTCTATTGCATTGCCTTTGCCCTGATCGCGCTGGCCGCGACCACCAAGGGGCGCATGGCGCGGACAAGCTATGCCTTGCGCCTGTCGGGAGCGGCTTTGATGGGGGCAACGCTGAGACTTGCCGGCTACGCGGCGCAGGGTCTGGCGGCACGGAGCCCAGAGTTCAATTTTGTCCTCTATCTGCTGCCGCTGGCGGGAATTCTCGTCGCGGCTGCGGTGATGCTCGACATTTCCCTTGTGCCGGCCGGGATGCGCCGCGTCTTCAGCCCGCCTGCCAGGAACCCCGCATGAGTTGGTCGCTGACCCTGATGGGCTATCTCGCGCGAAGATTCCTCTTCGCGGTGATCATCATGTTCGGCGCCCTTTCGGCCATCGCCCTTTCGCTGGATCTGGCCGATCTTTTCACCCGTACCACGGAACGAGGCATACCGCCCGACGTGGTGATCAGCATGAGTCTTTTGAAGCTGCCCGACGTGGCCCAGAAGCTTCTGCCCTTCGCCGTCCTGCTTGGCGCGATTGTCGCCTTTTCGCGCATGTCTCGCAATCACGAGCTGGTGGCGACGCGCGCGGCGGGCATCTCAGCCTGGCAATTCCTGACCCCACCTCTCTTGGTGGCGGTCGGGCTTGGGTTCCTGACCATGACGGTGTTCAATCCGATGGCCTCGGCATTCTTCTCTCAATACACCAGGCTCGAGGCGCGTTACGTGCACGGCCAGGCTTCGCAACTCGCTGTGTCATCGACCGGCCTGTGGATGCGGCAGGGCGATGCCGCGCACCAATCGGTGGTTCACGCGCTCCGTGTAGCCGATCAGGGTGTGCATCTCGAAGAGGTGATCGTTTTTCTGTATCAGGGGCTGGATCATTTCGCGGGCCGCATCGATGCGGCGTCCGCCGATCTTCAGCCCGGGCGCTGGCATCTGGCCGACGCTTGGGTCAGCGGAGCGGACGGCCGCCCGCAGCACCACGACTCCTATGATCTGGTGACCGAGCTGACGCCATCGCAGATCCAGGAAAGCTTCGCCTCTCCCGACACCATCTCATTCTGGGAGTTGCCGCGGTTCATCGCCAATGCGGAAGGCGCCGGCTTCTCGGCCCTACGCCATCGTCTCTATTGGTATTCCCTGCTGGCGCTGCCTTTGCTGTTTTCCGCCATGGTTTTCATGGCGGCGAGTTTCTCGCTTCGCTTGGCGCGCCTGGGCGGCGTGCCGCAACTTGTTCTGGCCGCCGTGCTATCGGGGTTCGGCGTCTACTTCCTTGGCGAAATGACCCGCGCGCTGGGACAATCTGGCATCCTGCCCACGCCGCTGGCCGCGCTTGCCCCGGCAGCGGCGGCAACTCTTCTCGGCATGACATTGCTTTTTCACGAGGAAGACGGGTGAGGCGCCAAGGGGGGAAGCGGGGGCGCATCTTGCGGGAAGCGCGCACGGCGGCGGTGATGGCCACCGCTGCTGCGTTGGGCACCGCAATCGGATTTCATACCGCCGACGCTCAGACGCGCGAGCCGAGCCGCGTGCTGCTTCAGGCGGACGAGATCACTTACGACACCGCAGCCGGTCTGGTAACAGCCAGGGGCCATGTCCAAGTTTCGGACGATCAGCGTACTCTGCTCGCGAACGAAGTCATCTACAACGAAAACGCCAACACCGTCACCGCGAGCGGCAATGTCAGCCTGCAGGACGCCACGAGCGGCGATGTCGCGTACGCCGATTCAGTCGAGCTGACACAGGATTTGCGCGAAGGGGCGCTGAAGGGTTTCGCCGCCCTGATCGGTCAAACCGGCCGACTCGCCGCGTCGGCCGCCGAGCGGCGCGAAGACCGCTTCACCATCGCCCATGGCGCCGTGTTCACGCCTTGCTCGATCTGCCAGGACGATGGAGAGCGCATGCCGCTGTGGCAAATCCGTGCGGGGCGGATTGTCCACGATCAGCTCGAAAAGCAAATCTATTTCGAAGACGCCTCGTTCGATTTCCTGGGCGTGCCGGTTTTCTACCTGCCCTATTTTTCGCAAGCCGACCCGAGCGTGAAATATAAGAGCGGGTTCCTGTTGCCCGATGTCGGTTCGATCGGCTCGCTCGGATCTTTCATCAAAATCCCCTATTACGTCGCGCTGTCGCCGAACCGCGATCTCACGCTCGATCCGTTCATCACCTCGAATGCGGGCGCTGTGCTGCAAACCGAATATCGCGAACGCTGGGGTGGCGGCGGGCTTTGGCTTCAGGGGACGCTTGGTTACGACTCCAGCGCCAGCGGCAAGCCCGGCGAAAGCGTTTGGATGAGCAGCCTATTCGGCTCGGGGCGCGTCGCGCTCGCCGACGAATGGCGGGGCGGTTTCGACGTGCAGCTCGCCTCGAACAAGACCTATCTCCACCGCTATGAATTTTCCAACCAGGATCGCCTGACGACCGACCTCTTTGTCGACCGTGTGTCGGGAAGGAGTCGCGGCGAGATCACCGGCTACTACTTCCAAAGCTTGAGAGCCACCGACACCGCGGGCCAAATCCCGATCGCATTGCCGCTGATGCAATACACTTACATCCCCGAATACCGGGTCTGGGGCGGGAGGTTCAAGGCCAACACGAGCGCGCTCTATCTGAGCCGTGATCAGGGCACGGATGTGCTGCGCGGTTCTGCCGACGCGGATTGGCGGCTTCCCTACACGACCAATGACGGGCAGGTCTTCACCTTGGAAGGTTTTTTGCGCGGCGACCTCTATTATATCGAGGACGCCCGCTTTGAAGTCCCCACTGCAACGAGGAATACCGCAACGATCGGCCGCGCCCTGGGCTATGGCATGCTGGAATGGAGCTGGCCCTTCACGGGCGATGTGGGCATTCCGGACACGACTGTGGTGGTAGAGCCGATCGCCCAGCTGGTGATGGCCTCAGGCGGCGGCAATCCGCGCGGACTGCCCAACGAAGACAGCGCCGGATTCGAATTCGATGTGACCAATCTCTTCACCGCCAATCCCTCACCCGGCCTTGATCTTTGGACGGGCGGACCGCGGACCAATGTGGGGTTCCGCACCAGCGCGCTGCTGCCCTATGGCGCGGTCTCGGCCACACTGGGCGAGCAATTCCGCTTCACCAGCGGTTCTTCCTTTCCTGCCGCCTCGCGCCTGAACGACAACAAGTCGGACATTGTGGGGCAGTTCAAGATCGATCTTCCGCCCAATCTTTCGCTAATCCACCAGTTCAACGTCGATTCTTCCGATGGGACCATCCGGCGCAATGAAGTGTATTTGCGCGCCCGGCTTGGCCGTTCGGTCGTCGATCTCAGTTATCTGAAGCTCCCGGCAAGCGCGGCCGATCCGACGCTCGGCGAGCAGGAGCAGGTGAATCTGACCACCACCGTTCTGCTCTTCAAATATTGGGGCGTGTTCGGAGAGGCCCGCCGCGACCTCGCCACAGGAAAGATGCTGGAAAGCAGCATCGGGATCACTTATGACGACGAATGTTTCGTGGCGTCCCTGGGATTTCATCGCCGGGACACCGCGACATTGAACCTCAAGCCCTCCTCCTCGGTGATCTTTCGCATCGGCTTGAAGACCGGATTGACGGGCGGCTGACCCCAATCTCAACTTCAAGCGCTTGAAGCGGCGGGAGAAATGGGTAGATTCCCGTCCCGGAGAGGGTGGGGGTGTTGACCGGGCGCCGGCTGTTGCCGGCGCGGATCATAGTTTGGAGCCGCAGGATGCCCATGTCTCATCGTATTGATGTTCTTCTTCGCACGGTCTGTCTGGCGGGTGTGGCTTTCGCCCCCATGGCGGCCGTCGCTCAGGATGCGGCTGCTCCCCAGGCCCCCAGCGTCGCTTCACCGGCCCCAGCCCTATCGCCCGAGACCACGCCGCCCGCGGCGGGCCCTACCCCTCCAGGCCCGGTCGCACAGCCTGAGGAAGTGCGTGTCACCGCGCCGAAGGTTTCCACCGGCGTTGCAGCGATCGTGAACGACCTGGTGATTTCCGAATATGACCTCGACCAGCGCACGGCGCTTTTCCTCGCCACGTCCGGGGTGAAGCCCACCAAGGAGACGCTACCCCAGATCCGCGCGCAGGTCCTGCGTTCCGTCGAAGACGAGATCCTTGAGCTTCAGGAGGCTAACAAGCGCAAGATCTCCGTCACCAAAGCCGAAGTCGACAAAGCGCTCCAGAATATCGCCGACGACAACCACCTCACCGTCGCGCAGATCATAACCTCGATCACCTCCAACGGCGTCGCCCTCGAGACCTTCCGGCAGCAGATCGCGGCGCAGCTGATCTGGCAGAGGCTGGTCTCCGCGCGTTACGGGACCGACATCCTGATCAACGATATGCAGGTCGACGAGGCCATGGACCGCCTCAAGAAGGGCGCGGACAAGCCCCAATTCCTGTTGTCGGAAATCTTCGTGGCGGTCGACCGGCCCGAAGACGAAATGCTTGTCAAAGCGAGCGCCGAACAGATCACCCAGCAGATCAGACAGGGCGCGCCATTCACCGCCGTCGCCAGCCAGTTCAGCCAGACACCATCCGCCGCCGAGGGAGGCGATATCGGATGGGTGGTTCAGGGCCAATTGGGGGATGAGCTAGACCGAGCGATCTCCGAGCTGCGCCCCGGCCAGATCGCAGGCCCGATCCGGGCGGAGGGCGGCTTTTACGTCGTTCAGTTGCGCGATCGCCGCGAACCCTTCGGGACGATGATCCAGGAAACCAAGCCCGTCGTGGCCGACCCGATGGCGGCGCTGCCGTTGGACAGGCTGCTCATTCCGCTCCCCCCCAATCCGGACGCCATGCTCAAGCAACGCGCGATGCTTCTGGCGACCAATGTGAAAAGCCAAGTCCGCGCCTGCACCGATCTTCCGAATGTCGCCGCCCAGCTCCAGGGCACGATCTATACGATGCTCGGCGAGGTCATGCCCAAGGATCTCAACCCCGATCTGCGCGACGCATTGGCCAAGACCGGACCCGGCGAGGTCGTCGAACCGTTCTTCTCCGCAGCCGGGCTCGAGATCATCATGCGCTGCGATCCCGCGCCGCCGAAACTGGTGGCTTTCGAATTGCCCACGCACGACCAGCTCCAGCAGCAACTCTTCGTGCAGCAGATGACCATTTTCGCGAAAAGCTATCTGCGCGATCTGAGGCGGGACGCCGTTGTCGAAACACGATGAGGGGGCGCGTTCAAGGCTTCCCATCGTCATAAGCCAGGGCGAGCCGTCAGGCATCGGCCCCGAGATTGCCGTCAAAGCCTGGGCCGCGCTCGCGGGGGGGATTGCCGGACGTTCTTTGCATTTGATCGGAAGCGCTAGGCTGTTTCGCGAAGCGGCCGCCCTCTGCGGCGTCGACATGCCCGGGCTAGCCGAGGCCCTTATCGACACGGGCATCGACACGGGCCGCTCGAACCAAGCCGGGCGCCCCTCCGTCGCAACCGCGGCCCAAGTGACGGCCGCGATCGAACGAGGCGTGCACGCCTGCCTGAGCGGAGAGGCGGCGGCGCTCGTCACCGCGCCCATTCATAAGGCCGTGCTGACAGAGGCCGGATTCGGCTTTCCCGGCCACACCGAATATCTGGCCGCGCTGACGGGGTCCGAGCGAGCGGTCATGATGCTGGCATCGTCCGATATCGACCCGCCGCTCCGCGTGGTGCCCTTCACGATCCACATGCCGCTGAGGGAAGTTTTCCGGAGCCTCGACCCGGATGCGATTGCCGCAACCGGCGTGGTGGTGCTTGACGCCCTGGCCAAGGATTTCGGCTGCGTGGCCCCGCGCCTGGCGATTGCGGGCCTTAATCCCCATGCCGGAGAAGACGGCACGATGGGGCGCGAAGATCTCGACATCATCGCGCCCGCGGTTGCGCAATTGCGAGATGGGGGGCATGAGGTCTCAGGGCCCCTTTCCGCCGACACAATGTTCCACGAGGAAGCGCGCAAGAACTACGACGCGGCGCTTTGCATGTATCACGATCAGGCCCTGATCCCGATCAAGACATTGGCCTTCTGGACAGGCGTGAACGTGACGCTGGGCTTGCCGATCGTGCGCACCTCGCCCGATCACGGCACCGCGCTCGGCATTGCGGGCCGGGGAATCGCCAATGAGGCGAGCATGATCGCCGCCATCCGCATGGCCGCCGGCATCGCCGACAGGCGCGGATTGTGAAGATGACCACGCTGGGGGAGGATGGCCTGCCGCCCTTGCGCGAGGTCATCGCTGCCCATGGGCTCATCGCGCGCAAGGGTCTCGGACAGAATTTCATCCTCGATCTCAATCTGACCCGGCGCATCGCGCGCGAAGCGGGCATTGCCGGCGCGAATGTGTATGAGGTCGGTCCAGGTCCGGGAGGATTGACGCGCGCGCTTTTTGCCGAGGGCGCGGTGCGCGTGGTTGCCGTCGAGCGCGACCGGCGGGCGCTTCCCGCACTGGCGGAGATCGGCGCGAAGAAGCCGGGCCAGCTCGACATCGTCGAAGCGGACGCGCTCGGCGTGAATGAAGCCACGCTTCTCGCCGCGCATGGTCTCGCCCTCCCTGTACCGGTGGTCGCCAATCTTCCCTACAATCTGGGCACGGCGCTTTTGATCAAATGGCTGAGCGTCGATTGGCCGCCTTGGTGGGCCAGTTTGACATTGATGTTTCAGAAAGAAGTCGCCATGCGAATTTGCGCAAAAGCGGGCGATGATGCATATGGCCGGCTCTCGGTGCTGGCGCAGTGGCGTTCGCAAGCCCGCATCCTGTTCGATGTTTCGGGCCGGGCCTTCGTGCCGCCGCCCAGCGTCACCTCGTCGGTGCTGCGCATCGATCCTTTGCCGGCGCCGCGATACGAGGCGGAGCTCTCCGATTTGGAGGCCGTGACCGCCGCCTCATTCGGTCAGCGTCGCAAGATGCTGCGTGGCAGTTTGAAGACGCTGACCCGCGAACCCGAGGCGCTGCTCGAAGCAGCGGGCGTTCTAGGGACCGCACGCCCCGAAGAGCTCGAGCTTGCACAATTCTGCGCGCTCGCACGGGCATATCGCGCTTTCTCCGATCGCCCCGCCGTATGAGGTGGCTGTGGCTCAACTCTACGACACGATCGGAAAGACTTACGCCGATTACCGCCGGCCCGATCCAAGGATTGCCACGGCAATAAAGAATGCGCTCGGCGATGCGCAAAGCATTGTCAACGTCGGCGCGGGCGCCGGATCTTATGAACCGGCCGATTGCGAGGTGATCGCAGTCGAACCTTCAACCGTCATGATCGCACAACGGCCTTCCGGCGCCGCGCCAGTGGTGCGTGCATCGGCCATGAATCTTCCGTTCTGCGATGATGCATTCGACGCGGCGCTTGCGATATTCACGCTGCATCATTGGCCCGATCAGCCCCAAGGATTGCGCGAAATGTCTCGCGTCGCGAGGCGGTGCATCATTCTTACCTGGGACAATCAATATCCCCGAATGTGGCTGACGAGGGATTACTTTCCGGAAATCGTAGAGCATGGGCGGACAATTTGTCCGCCTATCGAAAGATACAGCCAGGCGTTCGAGCAGGTGCGGATCATATCCGTTCCAGTTCCTCATGATTGCACGGATGGATTCCTTCATGCCTATTGGCGCAGACCGGAGGCATATTTTGACTCGGGCGTCCGAAGCGCAATTTCCGCGTTCGCGAATATCCGTGCCGAGCCTGGCCTCGCCGCACTCCGTCGCGACCTCGACGATGGCACATGGCTGAACCGAAATGGCCATTTGCTCAAGTTGAGCGAACTCGATCTCGGCTATCGGCTGGTGATCGGAACCCGTTAGATCGAAGGCGGGCGCGGCTTAGGCCGGTTGTTCTTGTCCAGGATCATGAAGCGTGTATCGGCGTCGCATTTTTTGGCTGGACAGGTCATGCCCCAGGCATAGCTGTCATAGTCGAAGAAGAACAGGCGGATGTCCTTACCCGACGCCGTTATCAGATCGACGCGGTACGCCTCCGGCTTTACTTCCTTATTGTCGAAGCCGGCATGAAACGTGCCATAGGCCGAGTCGAACTCCTCACCCTTCACTTGAGCGATGTCGATTCTGGTGAAGTAGGATTCGGCGCTCGAAGCCTCCTTGGCGCTCTCGAACTCCTGCGCGGGAATGAGGACAGTTCCGGACGCGTCCGGCATGATCCAAATCCAGCCCTCGTGGCTCGTCAGCATCTCGCCCAACGGCGTGCAGCTGATCTGGCCCCATTTGCTGAGCGGTGCAGGCAGTTTGATCACGGCGTCGGTTGGAGCATTCCCGCAATCATGGCCTTCGAGCGCGACAGCCGGCATGGTCGCCTTGAGCCCGGCGGCAATCGTCAGCGCACTGAGAACCAGCGCCCATCTCAACTTGGCCATGGAATATCCTTTCTCAATCTCCTGTCAGGCGCCGGACGAAGTCGACCAGCCCAATTTGCCTCTGCCGGTTTAAACGCTCGGCGGCGACAATCGCTTCAAGCTGTCCTTGCGCTTTTGCAATGTCATCGTTGACGATGACATAATCATATTCGGACCAGCGGCTGATTTCGTTATTGGCTTCCGCCATGCGGCCGGCCACCACCTCAGGCGGGTCTTCGGCCCGTTCGCGCAGGCGCCGTTCCAGCTCGTCGCGCGTGGGCGGCAGGATGAATACCCGAACCAGGTCGTCTTTTGCCTTCTGCGCCAGCTGTTGGGCGCCTTGCCAGTCGATGTCGAAGAGGACATCCCGCCCCGTGCCCAGCATTTTTTCGACCGCGGGCGCAGGCGTGCCGTAGCGATTGCCGAACACGGTCGCATGTTCGAGGAAGGCGCCTTCGTGCACCATCTCCTCGAAACGTTCCCGGCTAACGAAAAAATAATCCTTGCCGTCGACCTCGTTGGCGCGCTTGGGCCGCGTGGTGACCGATACCGACATCGAGATCAGGGGGTCGCTCTCCAACAGAAGCCGCGCCAAGGTGGACTTGCCCGCGCCCGATGGCGAAGACACCACGAGCATCAAGCCGCGCCGGGCAATGGCGTCACGCATTCTCAACCCTTCATTCGACGTTTTGCACTTGCTCGCGAAACTGGTCGATCACCGCCTTCAGCGCCAAACCCACATGGGTGAGCTGAATGTCGGAGGATTTGGAACACAGCGTATTCGCCTCACGGTTAAATTCTTGTGCAAGGAAATCGAGTTTGCGCCCTGCCGGGTCCTTGCCCGAGATCAGCGTGCGGGCCTCCTGACAATGGGCGGAGAGCCGGTCCAACTCTTCGCGCAAGTCGGCCTTTGCTGCGAGCATGGCGACCTCCTGCGCGATGCGCTCTTCAGGCAGGTTCCCTCCCGGGGCGAGCAGGTCCTTCAACTGCGCCATCATGCGCTCACGCAGCATGAGGGGCTGCTGTGCCGCGAGCGCGCCCGCTTCGGCGGTGAGGCGTTCGATATCGCCAATTTGCCTTAAAAGGATGGCCTCGAGCTTGGCGCCTTCGGCGCCGCGCGCTCCCACGAGAAGATCGAACGCATCGCCCAGCGACGCCAACAGCGCGGCGTCGCGCGCCATGCGCGCTTCATCGTTCAAGGCCGCATTCTCTTCCTGGACAACCACGCCCTTCAGGGCGAGAAGTCCATCGACCCGCGCCGGCGCCAATCCGGTTTCCTCGGCAACGCGTTTGGCGATGCGCACGGCATCGGCGAGCGCGGCCGCATCGACGCGAAACCCGCGCGTGCCCTCGTCCGCCGCGACCGTCAGGACGACTTGCAGCGAGCCGCGTTTGAAACGTTCGGCCGCGAGAGTGCGGGCGCCCACTTCCAAACCCTCATAACCCATGGCAGCGCGAAACCGGAAGTCGAGGCCGCGGCCGTTCACGCTCTTGGCCTCCCAGCGCCAACGCAAGCCGCCATGCGATCCGCGCGAATCGGCAAATCCCGTCATGCTGTTGATGGGCAAGATCATCCCTTTCGGAATCGAAACCGTTGTCGACGATATAGAGATGAACCAACCGGGGAAAGTTCAGGGCGTAGGGCGGAGTTCGACGGCCGAAGGCTGCTGTTCGATTTTGCGCCATTGGGCGACATTCTTCTGATGCTCGGCCATGGTTTTCGCGAACACATGGCCGCCGGTCCCATTGGCAACGAAATAGAGCTCCTGCGAATCGGCCGGATTGAGCACCGCTTGGATGGCATCGCGGCCCGGATTGCTGATCGGTGTCGGGGGCAATCCGGCGATCTGGTAAGTGCTGTACGGGTTGGGCGTCGCAAGCTCGCTCTGGCGCAGCGGGTGGCCGAGCGGCACGCCCTTGGTCAGGCCGTAAATGATAGTCGGATCGGATTCCAGCTTCATGCCGTTCTGGAGGCGGTTGATGAAGACCGCGGCGATGCGGGGCCGCTCCGAGGCAATGCTCGTCTCCTTTTCGACGATGGAGGCGAGTTTCAACGCGTCCTCCTGAGAGGCGAAGGGGAGTCCTTCCTTACGCTTCGGCCACAGCTCGGCGAGCAGTGCTTCCTGGGCCTTGTGGATGCGGGCAAGAATTTCCGCGCGGGTGGTGCCGCGCTCGAAGAGATAGGTCTCGGGCAAGAGGCTCCCTTCCGGTACCACAGGCACCGGCCCGGTGAGGACGGGATCGGCTGTGACGAGCGCAACG
>JAXDMY010000138.1:0-11583 GCA_034665805.1 Alphaproteobacteria bacterium | reverse complement strand
CTCCTTCTCGATCTCCTTGCGCACCAATGCGTCTCGTTGCTCGGAGGCAGCGAAGTGGTTTTGCGCTTTGCGGCGCGCCTGATCTCGGCGTTCCTCGCTATTGGCCATGTCCGGCTCTTTCGGTTGGACCCGTCGGCCGCGACCATCGCGCACCAGCTAAGCCCGTCAACATCAGAGAGAAAACAGCGGTATTGAACGCCCCCGACTGGCGCGCAGCCAGTCGACCTAGGATGAAGCGAAGGCCCGCCCAATTCAAGAGGAGCAACCGCTTCGCTTGCTCCGGCACGCGACTGGTTGCGTGCGCTTACAAACGGCACACAAGATGATGTATGTAAAGCGTTCTCGCCCTGCCTGGGACCCTATGGACCGCGGGACGCTAGACGGTCGCGGGCTCGAGGGCGGGGCCGCGATAGAGAGAATCATCCATTCGCGATTTGACACCTTCCCGTGCCAGCGTCTCCTCATATTCCTTGCGCAAAAACGGGTCCTCCAGCCAATAGGGGATTGCCGTACCGCCCTCGGTGACATCGATGGCGCCCTCGTCGGTGTCCTTCTCGCCGGGGATACCGGCCCTGTCCTTGCGGTGATTGTTCGGGCCGTACCAGCCGATCAGGCGAAGCGGCTCCTTGCTGATCCCGAAATGAGCATGGAACCAGTCCCCGCCATAGGGAGCCGCTGTAACAAGTCCCACCGGCTCGTAATCCTGGCGGAACACCTGGTCCGCTTTGCCGTCCTTCCATGGGGTCATCCCGATCGAGCGGGGCCAAGTATAGGTGTAGCCCTTGCCTCTGAGACAGACGAGCACGGCGGAGGACAGATGAGCGTGGGCCTTCGAGTAGCGGCCCGGCTCGTGCTCACCCACGAAACCATAGAACACATTATTCGCCATGTTCGGCTCCACGCGCAGATAGCCGGGCGAGCGGCGGTTATCGAGATAGAGCTGGCCATTGATAATGTCCGGAATGAGATTGCTCTTGCGCATGGCCAGGCCGCGCAAGGGATCTGGAGCGATGTCGTCTTTCGGCTTGAAGAAGTCCGCGCTTCCATCGAAGCGCGAGGGCAGCTTGACGGGGCAATCGAAGATCCAATCGATGTCGCGGAAGAGGTTCATCACATTGGGCGCGGTCGAGGCGACCAGGATCAGCGCCGGGCTCGACGCCGCATTGATGATGCGGTGCCACGTGTTCATCGGCACCGAGAACATAGAGCCCTTCTGCCATTCGAAGGTGTGAGGCTTTTTCTGATCGTCTGTCCAAATCTCGGTCGTGCCGCGCCCCTCCACGACCACCATGATTTCCTCATACATGTGGCGCTCGGGATTGAGCGCGCCGGCGCCCGGCACCTCGACCACGTAGCAGCCCCATTTGCCTTCCGTGCCGAACAGCTGGATAAAGGTGCCCCGGCCGCCCATCCGCTGCCACGGCGCAAGAGCCATGTCCTGTACGCGCCGCACGCCGATGCCGCGAAAAATCGGTACCCCCTGGCTCTCCATGAAATTGTCATAGGTCGTGTTTGGCCGCTTCCAAGCGCCGTAGCCGGCGTTCTTATAGCCTTGCGGTTCGTGCCAATGTTCGGTGGCGGTGACGTCGTGCATGTTTGCTCCCAATTGCTTGAATATCGTGCGGTTTTCGATGCTACCATCGAACCTGCAAGAGCGACAAACCTGAGGACCGATCCTACCGGGCGGGCCGCCGCGTATCGAGCGCAAGGCAATTGAAGCGCAACGCCGCGATCATCAGCACATAGTACAGCACGTAGTGCATGTTGTTGCCCACGGTGCCCCAATCCTGCCGCATGTCATTCCCGAAAACGAGAATGAACATCATCACGCTGCCGCCGAGCAGCGCCCAACGCGTGTATAGCCCCAAGGTTGTCAGCGTGCCGAGGATCACTTCGATGAACGGCAGCACATAGAGGAACGCATGGACGGACCACATCGGCAGCGGTGACTTGGCGAATGGTTCGCCCTGCAACATCACCCACGCGGTGAGTCCGGTGGCGATCCGCATGAAACCATGAAAAAATATGTTGACGCCGAGCGTGAAGCGAAAGAGGAAATAGGCGAGCTGCAGATTGCTGACACCCCCGAGAATTTCCCAACGTTTTTCGGCGGAAATCGCCACGGGCTCTGTCATGAATCCCCCCGGATAGTTTCTCATGTCGAACGATATCGCCGGGGAATTTCACATCTTGGGTCGGCGTTGGCAACCGCCCGCGGCCGCCTCCGGGGGAGCAAATTCATACGCGAGCGTTGATTTGGATCGCCACAGGCGACCTCAGCGGAGGCATTCGCCTCGCCTATCAGGATGATTTCGCACCACCGATTGCCCGTTCGCGTTGTTTAAGCCGGGGACAGCGTGTTCACATAATGCAGCTGATGGGTTTCATGCGGGACGGTAAAGGACGCGGGAACCAATGCCACCATCAGAATGACTCCGGGCACTGCAAACATGTAGCGGCGGTGATTGAACAGGGTGATCACCGTCCCGAATATGATGAAGGCTGCGAGGGCAATACCCCAGCCACGCCATTCCGGAAGGGCCAAAAATGCCGCCGCTGTTACGTCGAGGACACCCACCAGGAGATAGAAATGCGCCGGAAATTCCCAGCGTTCATAGACATCGCGCAGCCTGCGCGGAGCGACAATGTTGACCAAGCCGGCGACGCTGAGAATCGCCCCGATAGCCCAGACGATAAGGTATGGATAGGAGATAGCGCTCATCGCCGTAGGGCCCCGTAAAGACGATCGAGGGAAGATAACGCCGCTTTGTGGATCTAAAGAGCGAAGCTCTCAGAGACGGTTAATTTGCAAGCCAATTCGAGACTGCGGCTGCACGAACCCGCGCCTTAACCGTCATGGATTCGGTCGGTTCGTCGTCCGACTTCGCTTGCGGTGTTTGGAGAGCGAGATATTGCGGGGTTGCGCTTGAAACTGCAGATCCAGACATACTGTCCCCCATGCCGTTGTTGCGACGGATGATGGCGCACTTCTCTGAATACGACGTTGAGGAAGGTGGTTAAACGATGCTTCTAAATTGCTGGAGCGGGACTTGCCGCGCCCCCTCCAAATCAATCAGCATGGTGCCCCCGGCCGGACTTGAACCAGCACGCCCGTGAAGGCAACAGATTTTGAGTCTGCCGCGTCTACCGATTCCGCCACGGGGGCATATTTAGGGAGATGAACCGGAGGGCGCGATCATAGTCACGGCTCTTCACGCGTCAACAAATTGAGAGACGGGCGGACAAAGACGTCCGATTTCCCGATAGGATAGGGCCGGACTCCGGCAGGCCCCTCATGGATATCGGCAATTTCTTCTGGATTTTGTTCGCGAGCCAGAGCGTTGACTTTGACGCACGGCTTGGCGCGAGTCGCAATTGAGCACGCACCTTCCTGGAGTGCGTGCCGAGATGGAGCGGCTGACGCACAAACATCGGCTCCGCGAGCTAGCCCCCGCCCGCGGCATCGACTTTTCCTCGAACGATTATTTGGGCCTCTCGCGGCATCCGGCGCTTCGCGAGGCCGTGCTCGAAGCGTTAGAACAGGACGGCGTGGTCGGCGCCGGAGGTTCGCGGCTCTTGCGCGGTCATCACCCGGCGCATGCGCGGCTGGAGGATTTCGCGGCGGAGTTTTTCGACTGCGATAGGGCGCTCTTTTTCGGTAGCGGCTTCCTCGCGAATTTCGCCATCTTCAGTACGCTTCTCGAACGCCACGACGCGGTCATTTTCGACGAACATATACACGCGAGCGTCAAAGAGGGCATCCATGCCTCGCCGGCGGCGCGCTACCGGGCGCGCCACAATGATTCGGAGTCTTTCGCCGACTGCATCAGGCGCGCTCGCGAGAAAGGTGCCCGTCGCCTCTTCATCGCCGTCGAATCCGTTTACAGCATGGACGGCGACCTTGCCCCCTTGAGCGAATTGAACAGAATCGCGCGGAACTCGGACGCGATTATTGTCGTGGACGAAGCACACGCGACGGGGGTTTTCGGCGCGCGCGGCCGTGGGCTCGGCGAGAATTTGCAGAACGAGAATTGGATCAGCGTCCACACATGCGGCAAGGCCCTGGGGGTTGCCGGCGCCCTGGTCTGTGCTTCCGCCGAGATCATTGATTATCTTGTCAACAAGGCGAGGCCCTTCATCTACAGCACGGCGCCGCCGCCCTTCCTTGCCGCGGCGGTGCAGCGCTCGCTTCGATTGGTCGATGAAGAGCCGTGGCGGCGGGTGCGCGTGCTGAAGCTTGCAGAATTTGCGCGGGGCGAACTCCCTGCTCCGAAACCGGCGCATGTTACCGGCAGCCAGATCATCCCAGTCCATATCGGCGAAGAAGAGCGCGCGCTGAAAACCGCACGCGCGCTCCAGGATGCCGGCTTCGACGTCCGTGCCATACGCCCTCCCACGGTCCCGGACGGCACGTCGCGATTGCGCGTTTCCATTCACGCGGACCGAAGCGAAGCTGAGATTGTCCACTTGGCGCACACCCTCCGCTCGGCCATGGCGGCGCCATGAATCCCCTGATCGTCACCGGGTCCGACACCGGAATCGGCAAAACCGTCGTTTGCGCCATGCTGACGCTTGCGCTGGACGGCATTTATTGGAAACCGATCCAGTCCGGTACGGACGGCGGCACGGATACGCACCGCGTGCGCGCGTTGACCGATTTACCGCCCTCGCATTTCTTGCCGGAGCGCTACGTCTTGCGCGAACCACTATCGCCGCATCGCGCCGCGGAATTGGACGGAATCACAATTGCGCCCGAATCGCTGGATCTGCCGCAAACCGCCGGGAACCGCCGGCTGATCGTCGAAGGCGCCGGCGGCGTTCTTGTACCGATCGATCGACAGACATTGCAGATCGAGCTGTTCTCGCGCTGGCGAGCGCCCGTCCTTGTGGTCGCGCGTACGACGCTCGGCACGATCAACCATACTTTACTGACCTTGGAAGCTTTGCAGCGCCGGGCCATAGAAGTGATGGGAGTCATCTTTGTGGGCGATGCCATGCCCGATACGGAACGCACCATCGCCGAGTTCGGCGGGCTCAAAATTCTTGGCCGCCTACCCATCCTGCCTGCCCTCGACGCCGGCACATTGCGCGAAGCCTTCGCTACGCATTTCGACCGCCGCGATTTCGAGTTGGTCCATGGCGGATAAGACCAGTCCCATCTGGCATCCCTTCACGCAGCACGCGCTCGCGGAGCCGCCGCTCATGATCGTACACGCGGAGGGCGCCTATCTCGATACCGCAGATGGCCGCTCCATACTGGATGCCATTTCCTCCTGGTGGGTGAACACCCACGGTCACGGCCATCCCCATATCGTGCAAGCCATCAAGAATCAGGCAGAGCGGCTGGAGCAGGTGATCTTCGCCGGTTTCACCCATGAACCCGCCGAACGCCTCGCCCAGAAATTGTTGGCGGTCGTACCCAAGGGGCTCGCTTATGTGTTCTTTTCCGACAGCGGATCGACCTCCGTCGAGGTCGCAATCAAGATGGCGGTCGGCTGCTGGCACAATCGCGGACACCCCCGCCACCGCATCATCGCGATGGAACACGCCTATCACGGCGACATGTTTGGCGCGATGGCGGTTGGCCACCGGGGCGTCTTCAACGCGCCCTATGACCCAATGCTGTTCGATGTCGCGCGTATTCCTTTTCCGGCGCGTGGAGAGGAAGAGCGCACGGTCGATGCCCTGGTTGCGTTGTTGCGCGAGGAGCCCGATTCCTTTGCCGCCCTCATCTTCGAGCCGCTGGTGCTCGGCGCCGGCGGCATGAAGATGTATCGGCCCGAACTCATGTCGCAGATCGCCGCTTGGTGCCGCCATTACGGCGTCTTCCTGATTGCCGACGAGGTGATGACGGGTTTTGGTCGTACCGGCACAATGTTCGCATGCGAACAGGGCGGCGTGGCTCCCGATTTGATGTGCCTCTCCAAGGGGCTGACGGGCGGATTCCTGCCCATGGGCGTCACGCTGGCGACGGCCGAGATTTACGACTCGTTCTACGCGACCGACAGAGCCAAGACCTTCTTTCACAGCTCTTCCTATACCGGCAATGCCATCTCCTGCGCGGCTGCGTTGGCCAATCTGGAGATCTGGGAACGCGAACCCGTGGCGGAACGCATTCGAGCGATTGCGGACCATCACATGCAGGCGCTCGCGCCGTTCCGCGGCCGCGCCGAAATCGCCGATGCGCGGCAGACCGGCACCATCGCCGCGATAGAACTTCGCCTGCCCGATGCCGGTTATTTGGCAGCGCTTGGCCCGAAGCTCAACGCATTCTATCTTGAGCGCGGCATTCTTCTGCGCACCCTCGGCAATGTGGTGTATCTGTTGCCACCCTATTGCGTCCGCGCGAGCGAATTGGACAGGATTTATGGCGCGATCGATGAATCCCTCTCTTTGGTCCGGGTTTGAACGCCAGAACCAATCGCTGGCCGGGCCGGTGCGGGCGGGCCTGGCCGCCATTTGCGGCGAATCCTGGCAGCATGCGCGCTTCCTGAACATGCTCTCGCTGCTTGAGCACATCGGCAGCCGCAAAATCATGGCGTGCGGGGCGATGACCGAGCCTGACCACGACATCCTCAAACATCTCGCCGAGGAAACCCGCCACGCATATTTCTTCAAACGGGCGGCCGAGAAACTGGCGCGCCGCCCGCTGGATTATTCGCACCCCAACACCATGGCGGACGCTTGCGCGCGATCCTATATGGGCCGGCTCGATGCGGAGATCGCGCGGGAGCTGGCAAGCGCCACTTCCGTGCTTCCCTACCTCTATATGTCTCTCGTCGTGGAGCTTCGGGCGGTCTGGACCTATCATCTGTACCAGACCGTTCTTTCCGAGCAGAACGCGGGTTTCACGCTAAAAAGCGTTCTTGCCGAGGAAGAGCTGCACCTCTCGGCCATGGTCGCGCGTCTAACGGACTTGGATAGGAACGTCGCGGCCCGCATCGCTCTCTTCGCGCAAGTCGAAGAGGCTCGATTCCGCTCTCTCTGGTCGCAAATCCACCAAGAAACCGTGAATCATCGATTGGCCGCCGAATAGAGCCGCCGGTGGCCATCGCACGTGAAGCCGATGAATGTTAGCCGCATCTTGATCGTTGCCGGAGTGATCCTGCTGCTCGCTGGCCTTGCCTGGCCCCTGCTCGCCCGGCTGGGCCTCGGCCGCTTGCCGGGCGACATCATGGTGGAGCGCGGCAATTTCCGGTTTTATTTCCCCCTGGCGACGTCACTTGTGATTAGCCTCTTCCTCACCCTTCTCTTTTGGTTGTTCCGGCGCTAAGAGCGGACGACACTTTCGAGCGGCCCATGAGCAAGCGTCCCATTCGCCGCGCGCTTCTCTCCGTTTCCGACAAGAGCGGGCTTGTGGACTTTGCGCGCGCGCTGGCCCATCTCGGCGTGGAGTTGATTTCCACCGGCGGGACGGCCAAGGCGCTGCGCGATGCCGGCCTTACCGTAACCGACGTATCGCAGGTCACGGGAGTCCCGGAGATCATGGACGGCCGCGTCAAGACGCTCCACCCGGCAATCCATGGGGGTTTGCTGGCCCAGCGCGACAAACATGCGGGCGCCATGGCCGCGCACGGGATCGAAGGGATCGATCTGTTGGTATCCAATCTCTATCCCTTCGAAGCGAGTGTGGCGAAGGGTGCCTCATACGACGAAGCGATAGAGAATATCGACGTCGGCGGACCGGCCATGATCCGCGCTGCTGCCAAGAACCATGACTGGGTCACGGTGACCGTCGATCCGGAGGACTATTTTCCCGTTCTGGCGGAGATGGAAACCGGTGGCGTCAGCGCGAAGACGCGCAAACGACTCGCTCAGATCGCGTTCGCCCGCACCGCCGCCTATGATTCGGCCGTTTCCGCTTGGCTTGCGGAAGAGGCCGCGAAATCGGGCGACGCCGCTCCCGCCCGGCGGCGCAGCTTTGCCGGGACGTTGCGCCAGAAGCTCCGCTATGGCGAGAACCCACATCAGGAGGCAGCCTTCTACGCGACGGGCGAGAAGCGCTTCGGCGTAGCCTCCGCGGTGCAGCTTCAAGGAAAAGAACTCTCCTACAACAACATCAACGACACCGACGCCGCCTATGAGCTTGTCGCGGAGTTCGGTCCCGCGGCTTCGGCTTGCGCCATCATCAAACATGCGAACCCCTGTGGAGTGGCATTGGGATCATCCCTGGTCGACGCGTATGCAAAGGCGCTTGCCTGCGATCCGGTGAGCGCCTTTGGCGGCGTGCTGGCCTTCAACACGGCGCTGGATGGCCCCACAGCCGAGGAAATTTCCAAACTCTTCACCGAGGTGATCATCGCGCCGGACGCCGACGGCGATGCTCGCCGCATTCTTGGCGCCAAGAAGAACCTTCGCCTGCTGATTGCTGGCGGCTTGCCGGACGCCAGTGCCGCAGGATGGACCTTCCGTTCGGTGGCGGGTGGCATCCTGCTGCAGACGCGCGACAATATCGTGGCCTCACGCGGCGAGCTGAAAGTGGTGACCAAGCGGCAACCGACGGCGTCCGAGCTTGAAGACATGTTGTTCGCCTTCACCGTCGCCAAACACGTCAAGTCGAACACCATCGTCTACGCCAAAGACGGATCAACCGCCGGAATCGGGGCAGGCCAGATGAGCCGGGTTGACGCCGCGCGAATTGGCGCCGCCAAAGCGCGGGAAGCGGCAGATGCGGCGGGCTGGTCCGAGCCCCGCACCAAAGGCTCCGCCGCAGCGTCGGACGCCTTCTTTCCCTTCCCGGACGGACTTCTTGCCGTGGTGGGGGCAGGCGCCACCGCCGTGATACAGCCTGGCGGTTCGCTCAAAGATGACGAGGTCATCAAAGCCGCCGACGATGCCGGCATCGCCATGGTGTTCACCGGCGTGCGGCATTTCCGGCACTGAACTTCGCGATCCTCAAACCGCGACGGCACGTTCCTCCCGCACGAAAGCAAGACCGACAAAGCCGATCGCGAGAAACGCAACGATCGTGGCCATCCCCCATTGTTGGCTTCCCGATATTTGGGTCGCCAGGGCGACGGCCAAGGGCACCATGAACGCAGTCGCCTCGCCGGAGAGTGCATAGAGACCGAAGAATTCCGTCATGCGGTTTTCCGGCGCGATGCGGGCCATCATGGCGCGGCTATTGGCATAGGTTGCCACCAGGCACATAGCGATCAGCATCACAGTCGCGATGTAGAAAAGTTCCGGCGCCGTTCGGAACACAGGCAACGCGGCCACGGGCGTACCGGCCGGGTACGGGATAACGAAGAAAAGGCGATCCGGCGCGAAGCCGAGCGAAAGAAGCGCCGCGAGGATCATGACACCGACCGAAAGCTGAAGCGCGCGCTTGGTGCCGATATTGTCGGCCAACCGCCCGCCGAACAACCCGCCCAGGGCCGCGAATATCGAGAGGAGGATGCCGTAGGATGCGCTTTCCACCACGCCCCAATGGAACACGCCCGCAGCGTAAACGCCCCCGAAGGAGAGCATCACGTTCAGCCCGTCATTGTAGATCATGCGCACGCCGAGATAGGCGGCGACATTGCGATAATGGCCCAGGCTCCTGATGGTGCGGGCAACCGAGGCAAGGCCCCGGCGAACGGCTTGCGCCACCGGAAGCCGCATCGACGGCCGGTCCGGCGCCCACAGAAAGAAGGGCAGGCTGAAAACGGCGAACCACAAAGCGCATAGCGGCCCTGAAATGCGCTCATGCTCATGGGCCGTACGATCCAGACCGAAAAGCGGCTCCGCGGGCAGATAGATGAACACCAGCACGAAAACCAGCAGGACGATCCCCGCGACATTTCCGAGCGCGTAGCCCAGTCCCGACCAGCGTCCAATCTGACGCTCATCCACCAATGACGGCAGCATGGCGCCGTGAAACACCAGCGACCCGTCATAAGCGAGATTGCCGAGCGCAATCGCCGCTCCGATTCCGATCAGGCCCAAACCCTCGCCCCCCGGCTTTCCGAACCAGAGTGCGGCAGTCGAAATTGCGAGCAGAATCGCAAAAAACGCGATCCAGGGTTTTCGTCGCCCGCCCGCATCGGCAATCGCGCCCAGAACGGGCGCCGTCACCGCTACGGCAAGACCCGAATAGCCTTGGATGGCTGCCCAGAGGGCCTGCCCCCGCACCGGATCGCCAACAATGTCGCGCGTGAAATAGGTCGCGTAGACATAGACGGTGATGACGAGCACATAGGGATTTCGTGCCCATTCGAACAGCACCCAGAAAAGAGGCCCCTGGGCGGCGTGGCGCGCAAGCCCCTTGGCCTCAGAACTGTTCGCCGTCATGGACGCCCCAAAGGCGCGTCCGCTCCACCCAACCTTCGGCGCCGTCGAACTTCACTTCACAGGCGAGCGCTGCGCAGCGTTTCAAGCGGCCGACCGCTCCGGCTTTGGCTTCGGCGACCAAGTCGGTTTTTGCGTCCGCACGACCATAGACCGCCGCCTCGCCCGCCCCAGTCACCACGGCCGTCCTTTCGCGTGACAACACCGCCACATGGATCCAGCCGATTTCGCCGTCCGCATCGCGCACGCGCCGCCAAACCTCGAAAGACGCGATCACCTCCACCGGCAGACCTTTGCGGTGATAGATCCATTTGATGCGATGGTCCTCGCCCGGACCCTCACGCATGAAGGTCTTCTCGTTCTTGATGCTGAGGAAATAGGGCGGCGTATCGGCGGCTCCCGCCGGCCGCCCTACGAGCACGATGAGCAGGAACGCAAGGGCGAGCGGGTACCGCATCATCGTCGTGGCGAACCAATATCTGGGAAGAGTGATTCGAGCGCCTATCTTTGCTCCCTCAGAGTCGTTCTGATAAGGAGGAAAACGCAAGCATCACATCAAATCGAACGCACATGGCCGAAAAGAAGCCGCTTGTCATCGTCACCCGCAGGCTTCCCGAGGGGATTGAGCGGGAAATGCGCGAATCCTTCGACGCGCGCCTCAATGCCGATGATACGCCGATGGACGCCGCACGCCTGAAAGCAGCTATGGCTGAAGCCGACGTGCTGGTGCCCACGGTTACCGACCGGGTGGGAGCGGAGATCATCGGCGCCACGGGTCCACGGCTCAAGCTCATCGCCAATTTCGGGGTCGGCTTCAACCATATCGACGTGAAGGCAGCGGCCGCGCGCGGCATCGCCGTCACCAACACGCCGGGCGTGGTGACCGATGCGACCGCGGATATCGGCATGACCCTTATGCTGGCGGTGACACGGCGCGCCATCGAAGGGGCAAAGCTGCTCGCAGAGGGCAAATTCACCGGCTGGTGCCCCACCTGGATGATGGGCGTGGGCCTAAGGGGGCGAAAACTGGGGATTGTCGGCATGGGCCGCATCGGCGAAGCCATGGCGCGGCGATCGCAGGCCTTCGGCATGGAGATCCATTACTACAACCGCAGACGCGTCTCCTCCGATGTGGAGCGCGAATTGGCCGCGACCTACTGGGCAACCCTCGATGCCATGCTGCCCGAAATGGACATCGTCTCGATCAATTGTCCGCACACGCCCGAAACCTATCATCTGTTTTCGGCGGCCCGTTTGGCCCTGATGAAGCCGCCCTGCTACCTCATCAACACCGCGCGCGGAGAGATCGTG
>JAXDMY010000137.1:0-22459 GCA_034665805.1 Alphaproteobacteria bacterium | reverse complement strand
CATAATAGTCGCCGGTCGGCAATTCGATGGGCAAGTAGACGATGCCGAGCTCTTCATCGATCGATATTTGGCCCCACGCACCGGCATTGCCGGTCTGAGCCCAGGATTCCTGTTCCCATGTGTCGTTGCCGAACTCTCCGAGCAGCGGAATCGTATGGAAGATCCACAGACGCCTGCCGGTGCGCACATCGAAGCCGCGGATGTAGCCCTTTTCGTTGTTCTTTCTTCTCGGGATGCCTCCGGACAAATGGGCGGCCCCGACGACGATCACATTCCTGCCGACGATCGGCGCCGAGTGAAGGCCGATTTCGCCATTGATCAAATCCATCTGCTGATCGTCGTTGAGCTTCAGATCGACCACACCATTGGCGCCGAAGCCGGCGACGGGATTGCCGGTCTTGGCGTCAAGCGCGACCAGCCGGTAGCCCGGCGTCACATACAAAATTCGTGCATCCGTGCCGTCGGTCCAAAAGGCAAGTCCGCGGCCCGACAATCTGCGCGGCGCGGCCGCTCCGCGTGGGCCCTCGTCTTCTCTGTGCACCCAGAGGAGTTCGCCGGTCCCTGCATCGAGCGCCACGACATCGCGTCGCGAGCCGACGGTCGAGTACACGACCCCGCCGGCCATGAGCGGCGTGCCCTCGAAATTGACCTCCGGGCGCGCGCCATACGAGTCGGTCTTGAAGCGCCAGGCGATCTCGAGCCGGTTGAAGTTGTCCTTGTTGATCTGGTCCAGAGCCGCGTAGCGATTGCTGCCAAGGTCGCCGCCATAGCTTTTCCACTCACCGGCCGAAGGCGCATTGGAGGCGGGTGAAAGCCTTTGCTGTGGTTGGGCCAATACCGGTGCGCCCGCCGCCATTGCCAATGCCCCCATCGCGGTGCTCGCCAGAAGAAATTCGCGCCGTTGCATGTTCATTGGATATCTCCCTGTGCCCATGAAATGTCGTCTCTCCGCCCAGAAGCACGATGAGACGGATGAACTGCGCTCATCCGGTGATTTATATCGGCCGCAAATCTATCACCCGGCCTTGCGGCATTAAAGCTTGGCGAAGGATCGGCCCACTAGCTTGGCCTGGAAGAGCTGCAGGAGCGCCAAGACGTTTCCGTTTTCGTCCCTTCCCGCATAGGATGGCCGTTCCAATCAGGGGAGGATTACGGCATGGAACGTTTCATCGCTGATCTCGTCAGAAGCTTTGAGAGCGGGAAGATAGACCGCCGACAATTTTGCGAGGCGGTGGCTCTCGCCACCACCGTCTTTGCCGTCGGCAGTGCGGCTGAGGCCGCTCCCGCGCGCGGGCTGAAGATGCTGGGGGTCAATCACATCTCCTATGCGTGCTCGGATTACCGCGTCGCGCGCGACTGGTACGCCAAGGTGTTCAACACCAAGATCTACAACGACAAGGGCATGGGCCGGGCCAATCTTGAGTTCGGCGGTCCGGAACCGGGCAAAGGCGGCTCCTTTATCATCACGCGCAACTTCGGCGCCAACGAGAAGCCGGCCCGCGCTGTGGTCGACCACATCTGCTACACGGTGGCCAATTGGGACGACACCCGCGTCAACAATGCGTTGAAAGCGGCGGGCACCAATCCGACGGGCCGCAAAGGCAGCGTGAACGTCTACGATCCCAATGGATACCAAGTGCAGATCGCCTCGATCGACGGCGAAAATCCGTTTATCTGAGGAGGGGAGAACAGCCATGTATGGTTTCGCAGCAACCAAGCTCAACGAGTTCGAAAAAGGCAAGATCAGCCGCCGCCAATTGATCGAAACGATCACGCTTGCCGCCACCACACTCGGTGCGGCGGGCAGCGCAGGCGCGGCGCAGGCACAAATGGGCGTCACGGCCGCCGGCATCAATCACGTGTCCTACAATTGCCCCAATTTCAAACAGGCAGCGGACTGGTATTCCAAGGTCTTCAACCTCGATCAGGTCGGTTTGAAGGACAACGAGGTCACGCTGCCCTTCGGCAAGAAGGGCGAGCAGCCTTACAACGTCACGGCAAAGGACGTGCCGCTGACCTTCATCATCATGCGTACCCGCGACCTGAACGCCCCACCGGCCAATGGCGCGGCGCCGCGGCCGAAGGCGACCAATGTGGTCAATCACATGGCCTATACGGTTGCCGATTTCGACAGCACGCGCGTGCAGGCGGAGTTGAAGTCATTGGGCGTCGAGAACATCCGCGCCGCCGGAACGAACGCGATCCACATGACCGATCCGTTCGGCTATGACGTGGAGATCTGTGGGTTAGCCAACAGCGCGATCACAGACGGCGCTTAAGATAAAGCCTTTCGCGACCCCGCCCTCTCCTCATCGGGAGAGGGCGGGATCGTTTCATTCTCGCCTTTGATCAATCGACCGCTGGATTCGAGTCCTGCACGGGGAATTCGCTATTTACAATGTGCCGTCGTCACCAGAGGCGGTATATTCTTCCAGTCCTGAATTGGGAGCCCCTTGCGATGAAGACCACTGTTGCGGGCGTCGCTTTTGCCGTCCTCGCCGCGTCCACTCTTTCGTTTCAATCTCATGCTGCCCCCGAGACCGATGCCTGCGCACTCGTGACGGCGGCACAGGTCAGCGCAGCGGTCGGCTTTCAGGTTGGGGACGGCAAACATGTCACGCCAACCTTCGTGAAGACGTGCAGCTGGACAGGAACAGCGGGCGGCGGTGTTCAGACCGTAACCCTGAATCTGCAGACGGGCGTCTTCTTTGACGGTGCCAAGAAGCAAGCCGCCGCAATGGTCGCCGCAGGCGCAGCCGTTAAATCAGCTGGTCTGGGCGACGACAGCTACTATTATGTTCTGGGAACGCAAGTCGATCTCTGGGTGAAGAAGGGCGGCAATGCGTGCAAAATCACGATCTATAAGCAGATTCCGGTCGAGCAGAAGCAAGCGATCGAGCTAAGTCTGGCGAAGCAGGTGGTGGCGAAGCTCTGACCTCCACTCTCCGGCGTGCGGTTTCGACCCTCCTTCCCGTCTTCGCCAAGGCTTCGGCGGGCAAGCAAGGGAGGGTGGAACCAGCTGGCCGCTTTTGTCAGCGCGGCTGGTTCATTTGGTCTATCCTCATGGCGGATTTCGGGTTTGGAGGTTCGCATGGGCAAGCTGGAATCGCATCCTCACTTCACACGCCGCTCCTTCACGCTGAGCGCTGCAGGCGCCGGCCTATGCGCCGCTGCAAGCTCGGCGCTCGATCTCATCTCGGGGCCCGCGAAAGCCTCGAACTACCGTGGCGTCGTCGGCGACATCAAGCCGAGAGCGAACGATTCCGCGCTGGTCGATATGATCAAGATCTTGCCCGAAGGCATCGGCGTCATTCCGGTCTATTTGAATCTGACCCAGGGCACGCGCGAGGAATATGGCAGTGCCTACGGCACTTACGAGAAGCTCATCGCCTATCTCGCCGCGCAGAAATGCGACGTCATCAGCATTGAGGGCGCGCCGCCATTCATGCTTTTGGGTCCGGACGGCGAAACCAAAATGGTCGATGGCTGGAAAGAGAAATACAGGACCGACATGTTCACCTCCTCCCAGAGCCAGGTGAACGCGCTCCGGGCGTTGAAGATCAAGAAGATTCTCGGCATCACGTCAGCGGGACCGGATCTGGCGAAAACCTACGCGAAATATTTCGAGGATTGCGGCATCGGCGTCCTCGCCATGGAAGGGATGAACGTCGAGTTCAAGTCCATCTCCGATGTGCCGCGCGATACGATTACCGCTTTCATCAAGAAGAAATTCGCCGAGCACAAAGGCGCCGAGGCCGTCTACATCCTGGGCTCAGGGCTCGAAGCGCTTCCTCTGATCGCTCCCCTCGAACGCGACTTGAAGGTGCCGGTCGTGCAGGCGATCGCCGCGCGCATCTGGGAAATCGAACGCCGTCTGAAGGTCCATGAGCCGATCAAGGGCTACGGACGCTTGCTCGAGACGCTCCCGGCATAGAATCGCCGAGAGGGACGGTGGTGTTTATCGCCGTCCCTCTCGGCGGGGATTCGCTCAGAACTTGACCATCGTGGTGCGCGTCATCGTGACGTTGCTGGTCACGCCCACGGGGCCGCCCTTGGCCAGATGGAACGCCGCGTATTGCTCGTGATAGGCGTCCTCGCCCGCCGAACAATCGACCGGAACGATGACCTTGTAGCCCCGCTGTGCCGCGGCCGAAGCCGTGCCCACGGTCGCGCCCTGGAACGAGTTGCCGCAGATGATGACGGTCTTGATGCCGGCCTGCTTCAGTGTTGCGTTGAGCGTGGAACCGAGGAACTTGTCCGGCCCGCCCTGGCGATACCATTCGCTGGTACTGCGCGGCTTGAAGGATGCGTCCATCACGTCGTCGGGCGTCGCCTTGCCTTGCGCGCCGACCAGGCTGTACCAGACCACCATATTGTGCGCGCGCGCGGCATCATGGATCCGTTTCAGATTCGGCACCGCGGCGACGCAGCGCGGGCGCGCGCTGCAGCCGGCCTTCATGATGTCGAGGAACAGAAGGGCGGTGGTCGAAGGATCGACCGTCACCTCTTTCAGCTCGGGCGGCGGCGGCGCGACCGCTGTCTTCCAATCGTTGATAACGTCGGCCGAGACCGGCGAGCTTGCGAGCACTCCCACTGCCAGCGCTCCGGCGATCCCGATGGCGCAACGACCCAATGTGTGTTTCCTCATATGATCTCTCCCGTGGCAACGGAGCCCGACGGCCCCACCGGCCAACAGCTTAGAGCACGTTCTTCTTACATGGAACCGTCTACGCGCGCGGGTGAAGCGATCCCCCAGGTCTCAGTTCAGAAATCCGCCTTGTCGGCGGTCGGGATCGGCTCGACTTTGTAGCTGAAGTAATCGAAATTGTTTTCTGCGCAGGCACTGGGCGCCATCGGGCCTGCCAGCCAGCGTTTGAAGCGCTGCACGGCCCGCCATTTCATATTGAAGGCGCCGGGGTCCTCGACTTCGATCAGCACCTGCAAGGTCTTGCCGCCTTCGATCAGCTGGAATCGTTCCACCACATGCAGTTTTTCGGTATGGGGCGTGCGGTAATTGTCGATGAAGGTCTTATCGTTCAGCCCGATGGTGTCGACGACGAGCTCATCGCCTTCGTAATGTCCGACGGATTCCCCGTACCAGGACGGTTTCACATTGCGTGAATGCGCCACGTCCATATAAACGTGGCGTACCTGCTGGTCGCTCGGCCAGATCAGAAGGACCTCCTTGGGCGTTTGAACCACCCACACCGGGGCGACGCGTCGCATGATGTCGAAAGCTGGGACGCCCGCCGGCCAGCAGCGCTCCCGTGCAATGAAGGGCACGCCTCCCGCCAGCACCTCGTCATTGGCTTTTTTCATCTGCTCCCGCGCCCAAGGCTGCAGGATGGGATTGGAAAGGTCGGCGATGCGATAGGTGGGCTGAACGCCGGTGTTGCGACCCTCGTCATTGGGCACATAGGGGCGGACCGGATCGGCACGCACCGGACCGGGCCCGAATGGCGGCGGCAGATAGTCGTCGCCGGTTGGCCGGTCCGGGTACCATGACGTGCTGTCGTCTGGCGCGAAGTTCGGGATCGCTTGTCCACTCGATCCCTGCGCAGCGAGCGCGGCGCCTGCACAGAGGAGACCCGCCATCACACAGATCGAGACTCTGGACATTCCTTCGTTCCCGCTACGCCTTGCTCAAAGCGGCTTTCACGCGCTCGGGCGTAAACGGCACGCGCCTGAGCCGCACGCCCGTCGCATCGAACACCGCATTGCCGATAGCGGCCGGGATCGGGCCGCACGCGTGTTCGGCGGCGCCCGAGAACGCAATACCGGGACGGTCGAGCAGGACGATGTCGATCACCTTGGGCACCGAAGGCATTTTGATGACCGGATAAGTGAGCCAGTCGACGCTGGTCACCATGTTTTCGTCGAAGCGCACCTCCTCGAACAAAGTGCGGCCGGTTTGCCAGACCATCTGCCGGTCGATCACGTGCTTGATGGTTTCCGGATTGACGATCTGGCCGCAATCATGGGCGCAGACCATGCGTTCGATCTCGATCATTCCGGTGTCGCGATGCACCTTCACTTCGGCGATCGTAGCAACGAAGGTGTCGTGCATTTGCCGGTAAGCAAAGCCCCGCCCCATGACGATATTTGCGCTTCCCTGGGTGTTGCGCGGGGAGGACCGTGTGTCCCACCCAAACTGCTTGGCGGCGGCACGAATGACGTCATGCTCGCGCTCCGATTTGAGATAGCGCATCCGCAGTTCGATCGGATCGCTCTGGGTTGCGACCGCGATCTCGTCCAGGAAGGACTCCATGCCGAACAGATGCGGCACGCCGAATGGATCGCGTAAATGCGTGGTCCGGAGCGGCGAGGCGCGGTCCATCAGCGGCGCAACCACCTCCCAGCGGACATTCATATTGTCGAAGATGTAATTGTTGCCGGGAATGCCCAATGCCGATTGCGAATTGATCGGCGCGCCCGTCAGCATGCCGGCGAGCGTGTCGCTCGCGCGTGCCTCGCGCGTGCTGCAGTCGTTGTTCGAGAAACCCTTGCTGACATGCTCATAGGCGATGATCTTGCCCGACGCATCGAGCCCGGCGCGGCTGAGCGTGATGATGGCGGGGCCCTTCGGGTCCCAGGCCAGGCCCTCGTGGCGCATATACTGCACCCTGACCGGGCGGCCAAGATGCTCGGACAGCAGGGCCGCGTCGGCCACCGCGTCGCCCTGATCGTTGCGTGCATAGGAGCCGGTGCCGAACATCCAGACGGCGCGCACCTTCTCGGGCGGCAACTCCAACAGATCGGCGATGCCGGCGGCGCAGTCATAGGGCTTCTGCGTGCTGGTCCATACCGTTGCGCCGCCGTCGCGAACGTCGGCGACGCCGCAAGCCGGTCCCATGCTGGCATGCGATTGCATCGGGTATTGGTATTCGGCCTGCATGATGCGGGCGGCCTGCTTGAAACCCTCCTCCAGCGATCCTGTTGCGTGACCACCGGCGGCCTCTTCGCCGCCACCTCCGCCGCGCTCCGGCGAACGTGCGAGCGGCGTCGCTTTGCGCATGTGATCGTACAGCTTCTCATGCGTGGGGAAGTTCGGCTTCGACGGCGACCAGGTTACCTTCAGCGCTTTCGCCGCTTTCACGGCGTTCCATTCCTTCTCCGCGACAACGGCAAGGAAGTCCTTGATCCGGACCACTTTGGCGCCAGGGATATCAGCGATCGAGCTTTCATCGACCGTGACCGGCACCGCGCCCGCGGTGGTCGGGCGAATCGTGCGCGCGTGCAGCATGTTGGGCAGACGAAAATCGCTGACCTGCTGCAGTGTGCCGAAGACCTTGCCCGGCATGTCGCGGCGCGGCATCGGCTTGCCGATGACTTTGAACTCCGAAGGCTGCTTCAGGGGCGCCTGAACCTTGACGGCGAGCGACTGCGCTTTGCCCGTGAACGGCACGGCCGCGTCGAAATGGCGGCCGCCGATAAGCTGGGCATAGGTGATCCGCTTGCTGGGATCGGCAAGGGAATGCACGACGCCGTCCGTTGCCACGAGGTCGCTCGTGGGAACATTCAGCACCTTGCTCGCCATTTCGATCAGCAGCCGCCGTGCCTCGGCTGCCGTCTGGCGCATGATGGGACCAGCCTGCCGAATCGCGTTGCCGGCGGTGGCGCCACCCATGTTCACGGTCAGCGCGGAATCGCCCATGACGATTCGCACGCGCTCCCACGGGACGTTGATCTCTTCCGCCACCAATTGCGCAATGGCGCTTTCCAGTCCCTGACCGCCGTCGACCTTGCCGTAATAGGCCACCACCATGCCGTCGGGCTCGATGGAGATGTAGGAAGAAAGCGTGCCGGGCGTTACCGGCGGGCGTTTTGCTAGGCCGTTGGTCCCACCCACGCTTGCGGCCTTGGCGAATTCCGCCCGCGTGGCAATCGCCACCACGAGCGCACCCGTCGCGGAGAGGAAGGTGCGGCGATCAAGAGTGTTTGCTTTGAGCATGGCTCCCTCCTCACGCCATTCCGGCGGCGCGCTTGACCGCCTTGACGGCCGCATTGTGCGTGCCGCAGCGGCAGATCAGGTCCGCGAATGCTTCTCTGATCTCAGCGTCGGTCGGATGAGGATTGCGCGCCAGCAATTCGGCCCCGGTCATGATCCAGCCATTGATGCAATAGGCGCATTGGTTCACCTGCTCCTCGATCCAGGCGGTTTGGAGCTTGTGCGGCTTCTCCTGTGTGCCAAGACCGGCAAGCGTGGTGATCTTGCGCTTGGCGACCGCCGACACCGGCGTGACGCAAGACCGCACCGCCTGACCGTCGATATGCACCGTACAGGCGCCGCATTGGCCAAGGCCGCAGCCGAAGCGCGGATTGTGGAAGCCAAGCTCATCGCGCAGCGCGTAGAGCAGCGGCATTTTGGGATCATCGATTGTGATCGTGTGCGGCTTGCCGTCGACATTGAGCGTGAGGTTCTCAGCCATACCCATCACCTTCGTCGCTAATTCGAATGGCTCTGAATATAGCACAGGTCCGCCGCGGTACTGATATTCCCTTTCGGAAATGCTATCCTCGAAACCCTTGGAACAGCTTGGAAAATGAGCGCCGAACATGCGACTTGAGAGCAAGGGCGAAATCCGGCCGCCGCCGAAACTGAAGGGGCCGGCAGAGGCGGTATCGCTTCAAATCCAATCCTGGCGGGGCGTGATCGCAGCGACCCATTGGTATCTGCATGACCATACGCAGGTGGACGGCGCCGATTTTTATGTCGGCGAGAAGGAGCTCGGACACATCCACCTCGACGGCGAATTGCATCTCGGCCTCACGGCCGGGCTGTGCCGCCAGCTCGTCGAGGCGGGGCGCGCAGAGGCGTTCCCATGGGGGGAGGATTGGGTTCAGGCACCCATCTCCAACCGGCGAGATGCGAGCAACGCAGTTTGGCTCTTCCAGCTCGGCTATGACCGCCTCGGAGGGGTGCCAATTCCTGAACTGCGCCGGCGCATTCGCGAAGTGGTCGGCTAGCGTCTAGTCGCGATCCGGGTCCAGCAAGACAAGCAGCACGGTCTCATGATGGCTTCTCGACCGGTGGTGCCTTGCGTCGGCGGAAGGCTCTGCCCTCTCCGAAGAGTCGCGCCGCGAAACGCCTCTCAGATTCAGATTGATGCCGGTGTGTTCGACGCCGTTCTCGTCGTAATAATCGAACGAGTGCGGGCGCATCGAAAGGGAGTCGGCTGCGTCTGCCGCGCCCACCGCACCCAAAAGGGAAATTGCCAAAATGGCGGAAGTGAAAATCTTCACGGCTAAAATCCTTTCATGGTCCCCTCGGGTCATCGAAAGTCCCGAGACTGCTTGCGACGCTGTCCTCGTCGCCGGCGTGACCATGGCTGGAACGGTTTGAACCAACCCTGAAGCCGGGATTCAGAATGCGTTCATGTGCTCATGCGCCCCATCTCCCTTCCCCAGCCGGGCGCAAACCATGTAGGCTCAATCGAATTTGCCTAAACACAGCCCGTGGGAGGAGTTCATGAACAGGTTCATCATCCCAGCAATGCTCGTGGCAACCGGTCTCCTCGCAACGGCGGCGTGGTCCGCGCAGGAGACACCGCAGCTGCAGAACAAACGCTATTTTACCATGCCGCTGGAGAAAGACCCGACGCGTGAGGTGGGCTTGCAATCCGTCACCATGCCGCCGGGCGCCGGCAACCAGTTTCACCGCCATCCCGGCGATCAATGGACCGCGGTCCAGGAGGGTGAAGTCACCTTCACCGTTAAGGGGAAGCCGCCCCAAGTGCTCAAGGCCGGCGACTACAATTACGTTCCTCGCGGGACCGTCCACCGCCAACAGAATCTCTCCGGCAAGCCGGCGCGCTACATCGAGATGAGGATTTTCGACAAGGACAAGCCGGCCGCCGAGCAGGTGGAATAACGCAGCGGCTTCGGAATAGCCGATTATTTTGCGGTGAAAGTGAATTCACCCTGCAGCGGGGTGCCGTTGGCTCCCTTGACCTGCCATTTCACATGGTAGGTGCCAGCCGGCAGCGGCGTCTTGGGCATCGCCATCAGCAGCTTGCCGTCGGTGCCCATCTGCATGGCCTGGCCGACATCGACCGGCTTGCCGTTTTTGTCGGTCACGCTCATGCGAGCGGTCTTCATATCGACCGGATCGTGAAACAGCACGTGGATCATCTCGAGCGGCGCCTTGACGGTCGCGTTCGCGTCCGGGTCGGTCGAGACCGTTTGCGAGGTGGCTGAGAGAGCGGCGCCATTGACCAGCAGCGTGGCGAATGCCGCGAGAACAAATGGACCAACTCTATGAAGGCGCGTCGCCATGGCGAGATCTCCCTCGATGCCGGCAATGGGAAAATTTTAGAGCTCGCTCATGCGCCTATCAAGACGGAAGGGCTCCCCGCAAAACCCGCATTTCGCCGGGAAAAGGCATCTTCCCGGTTTTTCGCAACAAATACGCATGATAGGTTGCGTTTGGGCTGATGGCGGTCACACATCGTCAAGCAACGGGAAATCCAGCTCGACAGGGAGGTCATCCGTGAAAACACATATGTTCGTAGCCTTGTTGTTTGCTTCAGCGCTGGCCGCCGGCAGCGCGGCCGCGCAGCCGGCTCCGTTCAACGCGACCGGGGTGACCATGGGTCACTGGCACCTCGCCTCCAAGGATCTGGAAGCGAACAAGAAAATCTTTCTTGCCATGGGCGGCAAACTGACCATGCCGGGCGGCGCTCCGCTGATCATGTTCCCCGGGCTCTATATCAATTTGGCCTTGGGCAATGCGAGCGGCGAGGGGGGCACCCAGGGTACGGTGGTGAACCATGTCGGCTTCATCGTCGACAACGTCCAGATGCGGGTCGCGCAATGGAAAGCCGCGGGCGTAAAGGTGCTCCCGGGCGGCAATGGCCGGCTGGACCAAGCCTATGTCGAAACGCCCGACGGCGTGCGCATGGAAATACTGGAAGACAAGACGCAGACGGTTCCGATTCGCAATGAGCATGTCCACTTCTTCCTCCCCGAAGCGGAAATCCCCAAAGCGCAGGCTTGGTATGTGAAGACTTTCGGCGGCAAAGCCGGAATGCGCAACGGCGGCGCGGTCGTGGACATCCCGGGCGTGCAGCTGCGCTTCGCCAAGGCCGACAAGGCGCAGGCGCCGACCAAGGGACATATCCTCGACCACATCGGATTCGACGTGAAGGATCACCCGGCCTTTGTGAGGAAGATCACGGCGGAAGGCATCAAGCTCGACGAGCCGCCGCGCAAGGTCCCCAACGGCAGCACCATCACCTACATCACCGATCCTTGGGGTACCCGCATCGAGATTATCGAACGGGCTCCGGTTGGACCGGTCGTCCAGCAATAAAATCGGCTTGTGAAGGGAGCGCGCCTCGCGCGCTCCCCGCAAGCCCGCCGCGCGGGCCTTATTTCGTATCGAAGCGGATGAGAAAGGCCCGGAAGCCCTTTATGTCCTTGAAGCCGTGCGGCACGCCCGGCGGAACGTAAAGCACATCGCCGGCCTTCAAAGCCTGCTCGACTCCGCCTTTGATCGATGTCCCCGCGGCATCATCGGAATTGGGCCGCTTCTTGACTTCGAGAAGCTGGCCGCCGGTAACTGCCGTCGCGCTGCCGGCGCTGACCAGCCAGATGTCGAGCGATTTGGCGTGCATCAGGGGAGGATCCGTCGGTTTGACGATGCGGATATTGATGCTGTAGGCGCCGCCCTCCAGCACCCGCTTGTTCAGAGCCTGCCGGGCCTCCAAATCCTTCCAGATATTTTGGATATCCGAATTGGCAAAATAGGTGGCTTTGTCGGTGGCAGGCGAGGGGACCGCGGGTGCGCCTTGTCCATAGACTGCTCCGCCCCAGGCTGCCATCGCAGCGACCGCGACAATCACGCCTATGCGCATGTTATGTCCTTTCGCAGGGATGCGTTTCCACAATCGGGCCGCAGTAGCGCGTCTTTCGCGCCTCCTGGCAAGCAAAAATGGGAATCACGGCCGCCCTGATCTAGAGTGCTCATCCGGGGCAATGGATTGCGATCCCGCTATGGATGAGAGAGAGACCGCCAACGATCATCTGGTATCCGGCCGGGAATGCGGTCCCTGCACGGTTTGCTGCAAAGCGCTAAAAATCGATGTACCGGAACTGAAAAAACTGGCCGCAAATTTGTGCCCGCACTGCACGGAACATGTGGGGTGCAAAATCTATGAAACCCGGCCACCGGTTTGCGCAGGATGGTATTGCGGCTGGAGAAGAATGCGGTATTTGGGTGACGATTGGCGCCCCGATCGGTGCGGTGTTCTCATTGACATTGTTGGAGGCGAAGGCGGAGAGATTCCGGCTGGTTTTCCGCAGGTCGCGCTGAAGTTCGACATCGTCGACTCGCCGCGCGTTCTGGCTTGGGAGCCTCTGATTGCGTTTATCGCTTCGGAAATTAAACGCGGCCGTCCGGTGTTTTTGGGGATTCCCGCGGCGGTTGGCTATGAGCGACGAAAGGTTTTCCTGAACGAATTGATGGCGGACGCCGTCGCATCGCGCGACAGAATGCAGATCATCGACGGGCTGGTCGCGGCATTCCAGACGGGCGTGCGCGACGAGATGAAGGAAAAGACGATTTTCGATTAGTGTGGTGGATTTGAAGTTCCTAAGATTTAGATGGCATCCGCGTTTAGGAACTTCAAATCCGAAGACCACACTAAATTCAATAAATTGCTAGTGTGGCTTTGAACCCGAAATTCGCCCAGAGTGTTGCCCAAGCTATTGCGAATTTCGGATTCGCCACACTAGGTGAAATTCGTCAGTCCAAGAACGTCGCCGGCGTAAGCGGTCTTCGGTTGACAGAGAAAGAAAAAATGTCCGGCCTGGAATAATGGCCGCAGACATCGAGCGACCGGCGCGCGCGACGCGCGGCCTCCGGGTCGATCTCGGCGTAGAGAATTCCTCTTTCGCGATGATGCGGGCCGGCGGCGATGGCTCCCGTGGGTTTGACGACGACGGCATCGCCATCGTTGATCCATTCCTCGCTGGTAAACAGCCTGTCGCGTTCGGGGAAATCTTCGGGCACGTCGCGTCCCTGCATGGCGGTCGCCGTTCCCACCACCCAGCAGCCGCCTTCCTTGGCGATGTGCCGCATCGTGGCAAGCCAACTTTCACCCGCGTCCCAGGTCGGAGCGATGTAAATCTCGATGCCTTGCGCATAGAGGGCGTAGCGCGCCAAAGGCATGTAACTTTCCCAGCAGATCAGCGTTCCCAGCCGCCCGGCGGGCGTATCGACAACTTTCAGACCGCTTGCGTCGCCCATGCCCCAGACCATGCGCTCAGGGTTTGTCGGCATCAATTTCCGGTGCCGGTTGAGCACCGTTCCTTCCGGCCCTATCACCACCACCGTATTGAAGAGCGTCGTTCCGCTGAATTTTCTGTCGATTTCATTGATCCCGACAACGATCGTCACCTGGTGCCTCGCCGCGGCGTCTTGAAGCGGCTGCAAATCGCCGCCCTCGAGATCGACGGCATTGGCGCGAAGCCTTGCATGGATCTCCGACGATAGCTGCATGTCGCCACCCGGTTTGAGGCGCCAGATCCAGGCGGGATAACCGGGTATGTAGGCTTCCGGAAATACCAGGAGCGAGGCCCCTTTTCCGGCGGCTTCGGCGATGGATTCAAGCGCCGTCTCGATGGTCCTGGCCCGGTTGAGCAGGGCGGGTGGCTTTGGGATGACGGCAATCTTGGTGGACATGTCGCCCAGCCTCTGTTCGACGAAAACGCTCGTCTCAGTCTACCCCATTTGATCCGTTTGAGGTGCTGCTCCACGCGGCAGGTTGCGCTGCCGCCCTTTCCGTGCCGAACTCTCGCCGAAGGTGCAAGCGAAAATCCATGCCGGCGCAATTTCAGGCCATCGAGATCAAGGATGCGTGGAAGTCCTATGATGGCGGGGCAAGCTTCGCGTTGCGTGGCATTACCCTTAACGTCGCAAGCGGCGAATTCCTGGCGCTGATCGGCACTTCGGGTTCGGGCAAGACCACCTTGCTCAAATCCATCAACCGCCTGGTCGAGCCGACGCGCGGCGGGATTTTCCTTGGGAACGAGGATGTCACGCTTGGCGATCCCGTCCAGCTCCGCCGGCGTATCGGTTATGTCTTCCAGGGCATCGGCCTTTTTCCCCATTTGACGGTCGCCGAGAATATCGGCGTCACGCTGCGTCTTTTGGGCTGGACGAAGGCGGCAATCGCCACGCGCGTGGCCGAGCTCTTGGACCTTACGCGCCTGCCACGCGAGCTTGGGCCCCGCATGCCCGCGACACTCTCCGGCGGCCAAAGCCAGCGCGTGGGCGTGGCGCGCGCGCTGGCGGCCAAGCCGCGCATCATGCTGATGGACGAGCCGTTCGGCGCCGTCGATCCGATCACCCGCGATGGTTTGGCGAAGGACTACCGGGCGCTTCACGATGAGCTTGGGCTGACCACTGTGATGGTGACGCATGACGTCGTCGAAGCGGTGCTGCTGGCCGACCGCATCGCCGTCCTGGAAGGCGGCGAGCTGCTCGAATGCGGTCCGACCAAGGACCTGCTCGCAAATCCCAAACGTCAATCCGTGCGCGAGCTGATGGACATGCCGCGGCGGCAGGCGGAGCGGGTTCGCGCCTTGACCGCCGGATCCGGGCCAAAATGAGCGCGCTCGACCCGCGCATCGCCGAAGCGCTGGCGCGTTTGCCCGAATATCTCGGCGCGCATGTCGTGCTGAGCCTCAGCGCTCTTGCTTTGGGTTTGGCCTTCAGCCTGCCGTTGGCGTTGCTGGCCGTGCGCGCGCCGCGCCTGCGCTGGGCGCTCCTCACCACCGCAAGCGTCATCCAGACCATTCCCAGTCTGGCGCTGCTTGCGCTGTTCTATCCGCTGCTGCTGGCGCTCTCGCTTCTCGCCAAGGCGGCGACCGGCGCGCAATTCTCCGCGCTCGGCTTCCTGCCTTCCCTACTGGCGCTGACGCTCTACTCAATGCTGCCGATCCTGCGGAACACCGTGACCGGGCTCATGGGCGTGGAAGCCGCCGCGAAGGAGGCGGCGCTCGGCGTCGGCATGACGCCGCTTCAGTCGCTGCTGCAGGTGGAGCTGCCGCTGGCGCTGCCTGTCATCATGGCGGGCGTCAGGACGGCATCGGCCCTGGTGATCGGAACCGCGACGCTGTCGACGCCGGTCGGCCAGACGAGCCTGGGAAATTATATCTTCACCGGACTACAGACCCAGAATTGGATCTTTGTGCTGTTCGGCTGCGTCGCGGCGGCGCTGCTGGCTCTGGCCGCCGATGGGCTGCTCGCGGGTTTCGAACACCTGATCGCCCGCCGCAGCCGGCCGCGCGCGATCGCCGCTGGCGTGGGTTTGCTGCTCATCCTCGTCGCGGGTGGTCTGAGCCCATTCCTGGGATCGCCGGCGCAATATGTCATCGGCGCGAAGGGCTTTCCGGAGCAATATGTGCTCGCCGCGCTCATCGATCAGCGCCTTGGCGCCACGGGGCTGAAATCCGTGACGCGCAGCAATCTCGGTTCGGCGGTGATCTTCAACGCGCTGGTTGCCGGCGATGTCGACGCCTATGTCGATTATTCCGGAACCATCTGGACCAATTTCATGCACCGCTCCGACACGCCCTCCCGCGACATCGTCTTGCGCGAGATGAGCGCCTGGCTGAAACAGACCTATGGCGTCACGATGCTCGGCCCGCTCGGCTTCGAGAACGCCTATGTGCTCGCCATGCGCCGCGATCGCGCCGCGGCCCTGGGCATCCATAGCATCGATGAGCTTGCCGCGGCCTCGCCGCGCCTAGCCGTCGGCGGAGATTATGAGATCTTCGCCCGTCCCGAGTGGCAGGCGCTGCGCAAGGCCTATGGGCTCGCCTTTCGCCAGGAGCGCCAGATGCAGCCCATCTTCATGTACAAGGCGGTGGCTGACGGCGAGGTCGATGCGATTACGGCATTCTCAAGCGATGGGCGCATCGCCGAGCTCGACCTCCTCACGCTGGGCGATCCCAAGCAGGCGATCCCACCCTATGACGCGGTGCTCCTGATCTCGCCGCAGCGAAGCGCCGATGCCGCCTTTGCCGCGGCGCTGAAACCCCTCATCGGCCGCATCTCGATTCTGCGCATGCGCGAGGCCAATCTTTTGGTTAGCCGCGAAGAGGGGCAAGCGCCGCCGGAGGAAGCCGCGCGCCGCTTATGGCAGGCGGTTGGCGGCGGGCAGTGAAACTCACCGGCCGCGCTTCTTGGGCACCAGGCGTTTGATCCATTCCGGGAACGCGAAGGCGGCGGCGTGGACTTGCGGGTTGTAATAGTCGGTCTTGAGCCGTGATGCGGCAAAGCGGGCCGCCGCGTTGCGGATGCCCGCAGGCGTGCCCAGAGGCTTGTTCATGCCCGCCCAGGAGAGGGCCATGAAGCCGCCGATATAGGTCGGCACCACCGTCAGATAGAGTCCGGATTGCGGAAAATACGCGGCGAGATCGTTCAGCGCCTCGGTGATCTCCCAGGGCTGGTAGAACGGCACGCCGGTCTGGAACGTCGCGAAGCCGCCGGGACGCAGCGCACCTTTTACTCGGGCATAGAAAGTGTCGCCAAATAAGGCTTTTCCAGGCCCCACCGGATCGGGGCGGTCGGCGACGATCAGATCGAATCGTGCTTTGGCTTCCTTGCGGCCGAGATATTCGAAGGCGTCCGCGATCTCGATGGTCAGCCGCTTGTCCTTGAACGCCTTAGTGTTGATGGCGCCGAAGTGCTTCCGGCAAAGCTCCACCACGTCCCCGTCGATATCGACCAGAACCACCTCTTTCACGCTTTTGTGCTTCAGCGCCTCATCGGCGATGGACAGATCGCCGCCGCCCACGATCATCACCCGTTCGCCCTTGCCGTGCTCCAGAAGCGGCAGATGGGTCAGCATCTCGGCATAGGCGGATTCGTCGCGGGTGGTGATCTGGACGATATCGTCGAGCACCATGACGCGACCGTTCGCCACCGTGTCGAAAATCTTAATCCGCTGATAACGGCTCTTTTGCTCTACTACGACGCCCGTGAGCTCCATGCTCTGGGCGTAACCTTTGTGGAGCCGCTCACGGAATGTCTTGGGTCGAAATGTTGCCACGTCGTGCACCGCTCTTCGAAGTTCATGCGCGCCTATAGGACGCTCGCTTGCGCCTGTCCACCTCGCGCGCAAACGCTCGCCACGCGCGCCGCCTGCCGTTGCTGCGGCAATGCGCTCCGAAGAATCTTTTGCCCAAGGGTCCAAATTTTCTTGCGCTGGGGGACAACGGCCCTATATTTCCCCTGCCTCGATTTAATCGGGGCAAAGGCGGCGTGCTGCGGAAGTTGCTCTTCCGTCCGCCGCTTTCTTCTTGGGTTGGCGCGGCAGCAATGGCGCGCTTTGGTGTCAACACCTTTGGAAGGGTAGGTGCCAGGATGGCTCAACTCGGACTCGGTGTGGCGGCGATCAATGGAGCAAGAGCCCTTAAGGCTCGCGCTCCGGCGAGGACCGTCCCGGTTCCTATTCCCGAAGGGGATGCGGATTGCAAAGATCATTTCGTCACCAAAAACGGGATGACCTTTGCAGGCAGTCACCTGATCATCGATCTTTGGGAGGCGGAAGGCCTCGACGACAAGGATCGTATCGAGCAGGCAATGATTGATGCAGTGGAAGCAGCGGGAGCAACACTCCTGCACATTCACCTGCATACCTTTACGCCCAGCGGGGGCGTAAGCGGCGTCGCTGTATTGGCCGAAAGCCACATCAGCGTTCATACATGGCCCGAACGCGGTTATGCCGCGTTCGATATCTTCATGTGCGGCAATGCCGAACCCCGTAAAGCGTTCTCGGTGTTGAAGCAGGCTTTTGCACCAAAGCGCGTTGTGCTCGGTGAGCACAAGCGCGGCGTACTCTAAGGTCCTGCCGAGAAACGTCCGGAAACTCCGGACGCGTTAACCATAAAGCGGGAATGATGCGCAAGCCTCGTTCCCGCTTTTGTTTTTAGCGTTATCCTGCGACGAATGTTTTTTCGTGCCCGGTTGCGGACAGGTTGGGCGCGTGCGCAAGGTAACGGGCATGGAACGCTTTGATGCGGCCATCATCGGAGGTGGACCGGAAGGACTGATTGCCGCCATCACGCTTGCGCGGGCGGGCTTTCGCGTCATCGTCCTGGAGAAGCAAGACGCGCCGGGCGGACGGGCAACGACGTGCGAGTTCCATCCGGGCTTCCGCTGCTCTCCGTATACGGATGAATTGCCGGCGGTCCCCGGCCGGCTCTACCGCAACCTCGATCTCGCCCGTCACGGCGCCATCCTGGCGCCGTCGCCTGCTTCGATGCTGATCTCCGATTCCAGCTCGAGCCTGATCTTCGCCGATGCGGCCCGCTCGGCACGCAGCGTACCTCATGCTGCGCGCTCCGGCTTCCTCGCTTTGCGCGGGGAGGTCGAGACCCTGCGGCGGCTGATCGAGGAGCGCGCGTCTTCGCCGGATGCTCCCGCCCCGCGCCGGTGGTTTGCTTGGCGGGGGGCCGCGCGCGAGCCGTCATGGCCCATCGAGAGCTGGGCACGGGCCTCGCTCGAGGACGTGTTGCGTTCGCGCCTGCCCGATCCGTTGCTCCGGCTTCATCTCGCGGCCGACGCGGTATCGGGTCGCGCCGTATCGCCCTATTTCGCGGGGACGGCGCTCCACGCTCTCGCACCGGGCATCGGTCTCTCCGGCCGCACCGTGGGTGGCCTTGGCCGGCTTGGCGGAGCGCTCGCCGACATCGCCAGGCAAGCTGGCGCGGTCATCCGCTGCGACGCCGAGGTCACCGAAATCGGCGTGAAGCATGGCCGTGCCGCGGCAATTGTCGCCGGGCGAAAAGACATCGCCGCGCGCGCTGTCCTGTCCACGCTGGACGTGAAACGCACCATGCTGGGTCTCATCTCCTCGAGCGAGCTGCCTGGCTCCGTGGTCAAACGGCTCGGTTATTTCCGTATGGCCGGGCAGGCAGCGCGCGTGCTTTTCGCCCTGGACGCGCCACCCGACCTGTCGCGCTGGCGCGACGCCCCTGATGCGGTATCGGGGCCGATCCATGTGCTGGACTCGATGAAGGCTCTGACTCTGGCCCATGATCTGTGGTCCGCCGGCAAGTTGGCCGATGAACCGCTCGTCACGCTTCGTTTGCCCTCTCTCGCCGACCCTCGGCTGGCGCCGATCGGAAAGGCGGTTATGACCGCGACGATTTCCGCCGTGCCTTGGCGAATGTCCGGCAGCTGGGAGGAGCCAAGGCGCGAGCAGCTTGCCGCCATCGCGCTTTCGGCTGCGCAAAAAGCGTTCCCGAAAATCGCCTCGCAGGTGTTGGCGCAACAGGTCATTGTCGGAGCCGATGTCGAAATGGGACTCGGCGCAACCGAGGGCGATCTCGACGGCGGAGAGATCGCGGCCGATCAAATCCTCAATTCCCGGCCGCTTCCGGGCGCCGAGTGGCGCGATGGCCGCACGCCGATTGCTTCGCTCTTTCTGGCAGGTGGCTCGTCGGGCGCGTCACCCTTTCTGCTTGGAGTGTCGGGTAGCCTGGCGGCCCGCGCCATCATCGCCGACCTCAGAGCCGGCACCGCCCGATGAACGCGCGCCGGTTCGCCTCCAACAAATATGACGCGGTCATCATCGGCGGGAGCATTGGCGGCTTGGTCGCGGCGTCCTATCTCGCGCGCGCCGAAGCCCGGGTCCTTCTCGTGGAGCGCAGCGACCGTTTTGGCGGGCGCGCGGAGAGCGTGGAATTGGGAGAGGGATTTCGTGCGCCCCTAGCTCAACGCGACAGCAACGCTTTGGATGGGCGCGTGCTCAAGGATCTCCATCTCACCCGGCATGGTTTGCAGCACGACAAACGGGACATGAAGCTGGTCGCGCTGCGGCCCGGCGCGAAGCCCATTGCGCTCCTGCCTCGCGCCTCTGCCCGCATGACATGGCGCGCCGATGCCCCAGGGGGGGCAGCCTATGCCGCGTTTTGCCGGGAGGCTTCGGCGTGGGCGCAGCGGCTCTCCCGGGTCTGGGATGGATCGCTTGACCTTTCGGCCGCGCCGGAGCCCGAATCCCATCTGGCGATGATCGCCCGCCGGCTGCTTCTGTCCGATTCCGACCGGGAACGATTTGAGGAGCTCAGCCATTCGAGCGCGGCCGGTTTCCTCAATCGCTGGTTCGAAGACGATGCGTTGAAGGCGGCCCTGTCGCTCGAGGTCTTTGCCAGCGGATTGTGCCCGGAAGAAGCCGGGTCGGCGCTCGTGCTCATCTGGCGTTACGGGCAGTCGAGCTTCGGGCGCCGTGCGGCCCCTGTGCCGGTGCGCGGCGGACCGGGTGGCATTGCTGCGGTGCTGGAAGCATCGGCCAGCAGCGCCGGGGCGGAGCTTCGCACCAATGCGAGCGTGAAGCTGATCATCGTGGAAAACAAGCGCGTCGTCGGGGTCTTGCTCGCGAGCGGTGAACTCATTGCCGCGGGCGCGGTTCTTTCCAGTCTTGATGCCAGGCACACGCTTCTCGAGCTCGTCCCGCCCGAATGCATCGGCTTTGGTGCGGCAGCGAGCCTGCCGGAGTACCAGCGAGTCGCGACCGCGAGGCTGATCATGGGGCTCAAGGGTTTGCCGCCTTTTGCAGGTCTGGAGCCCCGCGATCTGGCCTCGCGCATCGTTATCGCCGAGCGCTCGGAGATCGCCACTGAAGCCAAGAGCGCGGCTGTGTTAGGCCGGCTGCCGGAAGAACTCGTCATGGAGACCTGGATTCCCAGCGTCGCGGATCCCGATCTTGCTCCTGCTGGCCGCCATGTGCTGATCGCGGCTCTGCCTTATATGCCGGTGGTCATCGAAGGGGGATGGCAGGCAAGCAAAGAGAATTTGAGACGGCGCACCCTCGCGACCCTGGAGCGCTGCGCACCGGGGCTGAAGGATCGTGTCGTGACGCATTGGATGATGACGCCCGAAGACATCGCGAACCGTTATGCCGGGCACGCCGGCGAGCCGGGCTCGCCATCATCCCGGCTGCTGGCGAGCTATGAGTCGCGCATCCGCACGCCCTTTGCCGGTCTCTATCTCTGCGGCGCTTCCGCTGAACCGGTGAGCAACCATTCGGGGCGCGCGGCACGAATTGCGGCAGGCCTCGTTTTCGCCGAGTGGGCCGGCCCGAAAGGTCGGAGAAGATGATGGGCGCGGTGCTGCCGACGCCGTTTCATGAAAGAACGGCGATGCAAAATCTCGTGAATGCCTGGACGATCCGTGGCTCCTTTACGGTCCCGGCGCATTACGGCGATCCGCGCCAAGAGGCATTGGCGGCGCGTTTCTCGGCCGCGATGGCCGACATCTCCGCAACCGAGGATCTGTGCATCGAGGGCCCGCGCGCGGGACCATTCCTTGCCACCGCCTGCAACACACCTCTCGCCGATTTGGACATCGGCGCGTCTCGCGCCGTGTATTGGTGCGCCGAGGGTGACGGGCTGCGGGGCTATGGCCGTGTCTCGCGGTTGGCTGAGGACAAGTTCCTGCTGCGCAGCGCCGATATCGATTTCGGCTGGTTCGATGGCGCCGCGCCGCGTTTTGGCGTCTCGCTGCGCGATGCGACGCAGATGCGCGGCCTGCTGTTCGTCACCGGGCCGTTCGCGCTGGCGGCGTTGGTCGCCGCCGGCTTGGAAGTCGGCGATCTGAATGAGGATCGGCACGCCGATTATGATTGGCGTGGCCTTGCCGTGACGGTCTTCCGCTGCCCGCGCGCGTCTGGTTATGAATTGTCCTGCGCCGCTCAAGATGCGATTCCCGTTTTCGACCGGCTGATGCGCCACGCCCCTCTGCTCGCGCTTCGGCTCATCGGCGATGACGCGTTGCAACTCCTGCAGCTCGAAGCGGGTTTGCCGCTTGTTCATGCCGACTTTGCGCCGGCGCGCGAGGCGCTGGCGCGCGAGCCTTCCCCGGCATCTTTGGGCTTCAAGGCTCGGCCCCATGGCGATAACGATTACGGGCGTCGCGTGCTTGCCGGGGTCGCATGGGACAGCGATCAGCCGGCTCCCTTTGCGCCGGTTTTCGCCGGCGGCAAGGAAATCGGCCGCACGCTGCGCTCGCTTTATTCTCCCGCGCTGAAATGCGCCATCGCGCTGGCACAGCTCGATCCTGATGGTGCGGCGCCGGGGACGGTCGTCAGCATGATGCGTCTGGAGTCTTCGGGGTTGAAGGAGAGCACCGGACGCGTCGTCGCGCTCCCGTTCCTCTAGCCCTCGATGAACCGTGCTTTACCTCCCCCTTGTGGGGAGGTCGCGAGCGCAAACGCGCGAGCGGGTGGGGGGCCTTGATTCCACGCGCCTAAAGCCCGGCGTTGACAATATGACGAAGCGTCCGCCTGCATCCGAGTCCAAACCGGCTCGGTCCGGAGGATTTTCACTTCAAGTTCCTTGAGCCCCGGCATGCGCGCTTCGGCTACTATGGCTCATGGATTTGACGTCCCTTATCGGTCCGGCTGTCGTCGCTGCTGTGATTGCCGGCATCGTCTCCGCCGTCGGTATC
>JAXDMY010000136.1:0-4243 GCA_034665805.1 Alphaproteobacteria bacterium | reverse complement strand
GCATCTTCTTGCGAGGCAAAGGGGAGGCCCTCTTTGCGCTTCGGCCAGGACTGAGCCAGCAGCGCTTCTTGTGCCTTGTGCATGCGCGCGAGAATTTCCGCGCGCGTGGTGCCGCGCTCGAAGAGATAGGTCTCGGGCAAAAGACTCCCCTCCGGCACCACGGGCACGTCACCGGTGAGAATGGGATCTGCCTTGATCAGCGCGACGGCCGCGTCGGAGGTCAGCCCTTCGGCAATCGTGAGGCGATGCTCGAGCGCCCTGTGCGCGACCAGCATATCCATCACCTGCGCCTCGCTGGCATGGGTCGGGAAGGCATATTCTCCCGCTTTGAGTTGTGCCGTACGGCCCCGGCGCATGACGCCTGCACGGAACAGCAACCCGTTCTCGACCACGCCCGCTTGCGCCAGCGTGGCGGCTATGCGGGTCAATCCGCTGCCCGGCGTGATGACGAGTACGGTCGGGGCGGGCGCCGGGCCTGCTTGCACAAAATAATTATCCTCCCACCACGCTCCGCCAGCGATGGCCGCAGCGGCAAGGACGATCAGGACGACGAAGGAGGTGAAAAAAGCCCGCATGACCATCCCGCAGGAGAAGGAAGAGACTTACGCCGCCGCAGTCAGCACCAATGTCGCATTCGTACCGCCGAAACCGAAGGAATTCGACAGCACGGTCGCGATCGGCATTTTCTTAGCTCGATTCGGGACCAGATCGATTTCCGTTTCCACGGAGGGATTGTCAAGATTGAGCGTGGGCGGCGCGATGCCATCGCGGATGGCGAGTGTGGAAAAGATCGCCTCAACGGCCCCGGCCGCACCCAAAAGATGACCGATCGAGGATTTGGTTGAAGACATCGCAAGCTTGCCCGCGGCATTGCCGAACAATCTCTCGACGGCGCGAAGCTCGATCTCATCGCCCAAGGGGGTCGATGTGCCATGGGCGTTGATGTAATCGACATCGGCGGGCGACAGACCGGCGCGCTTCAAGGCCATCTGCATCGCGCGCAAGCCGCCATTGCCGTCTTGGGCCGGCGCGGTCACATGATAGGCGTCTCCCGAGAGGCCATAGCCTTTCACCTCGGCGTAGATCTTCGCGCCGCGCGCCTTGGCATGCTCATATTCCTCCAGCATCACCACGCCCGCCCCTGCGCCCATCACAAAACCATCGCGATCCTTGTCGTAGGGGCGCGAGGCCTTCTGCGGCGTATCGTTGAAGCCGGTCGAAAGAGCGCGGCAGGCCACGAAGCCGGCGATTCCGATACGGCAGATTGCCGCTTCGGCGCCTCCGGCCAACATCACATCGGCATCGTCAAACGCGATGAAACGCGCCGCATCGCCGATCGCATGCGCACCCGTGGAGCACGCCGTCACCACCGAATGATTCGGACCCTTGAAGCCGAAGCGGATCGACACATAGCCCGAGGCGAGATTGATCAGCCGTCCGGGAATGAAGAAGGGTGAAAGCTTTCGCGGGCCTTTTTCATGCACCAGGATCGAGGCCTGCTCGATCCCGTCCAGCCCGCCGATGCCGGAGCCGATGAGCACACCGGCGCGTTCCCGTTCCTCTTCGGTTTTCGGCTCGTAGCCGGAATCGGTGACGGCCTGTTGCGCCGCACTGATGCCGTAAAGGATGAAATCGTCGATGCGGCGCTGTTCCTTGGCATCGACCCATTGGTTCGGATCGTAGCTGCCGTCCGACCCATCGCCCCGCGGCACGTCGCAGGCGATCCGGCATGCAAGATCATCGACCTTGAATTTTGTGATCGGCCCCGCGCCCGATTGTCCCGCGAGCAGGCGCGCCCATGTGGCCTCAACCCCGCAGGCAAGTGGGGTGACCAAGCCCAATCCTGTGATGACAACGCGGCGCATTGCACTCATGCGCGTGAGAGCGCGGGCAGGTGCGGCAACCTCACGCGGTTTTCAACTCTGAGCTTTCTCGATGAATTTGACGGCATCGCCAACAGTGACAATGGATTCCGCCGCGTCGTCGGGAATTTCAATGCCGAATTCCTCTTCGAAAGCCATGACCAGCTCGACGGTGTCGAGGCTGTCCGCGCCAAGATCTTCAATGAAACTCGCCCCCTCGATGACTTTTTCGCCGTCTACATTGAGGTGTTCGACTACGATCTTCTTCACGCGCTCAGCGACGTCGCTCATATTTTCTTAGCCTCTTCAATAACCATTGTGGACTTTCGTTTCCCGCATCCTGCGAGCCCGTTAGCGCCCGCATTGGTGCCAATCAAAGCTGCAGCTGAAAAGTCGCGCTTGGTATCACAAACTCCCGGCCAGCGCCAAATATTCCGAATCTTGTGTTCCACCAGTGACTTAGACCATGGCCATGCCGCCGTTGACGTGCAGCGTCTGGCCCGTCACATAGTGCGCTTCCTCGCTCGCAAGATAGACCACAGCGGCAGCGACGTCTTTCGATTCGCCCAGCCGTCCCGCCGGAATGCGCGCCAGAATAGCCGTCTTCTGCTCTGGGGTCAGGGCGTCCGTCATGGCAGTGCTGACGAATCCGGGCGCGACGCAATTCACCGTGATGTTGCGGCTGGCAATCTCGGCAGCGAGCGCCTTGGTCATGCCGATCAGACCGGCCTTGGCGGCGGCGTAATTCGCTTGCCCAGGATTGCCGGTGACCCCCACGACGGAGGTGATCGTGACGATACGCCCCCAGCGCTTTTTCATCATATTGCGAAGAGCAGCGCGCGAGAGCTTGAAAGCTGCGGTCAGGTTGACCGCGATCACCTGATCCCACTCCTCGTCCTTCATCCGCATCAGAAGATTGTCCCGGGTGATTCCTGCATTGTTGACGAGGATGTCGATGGGCGCGCCCGCGGCGGCCTCCGCTTTCTTGACCAGCTCCTCGACTTCGGCGGGGATGAAAAGATTGCAGGGCGCGGTCGATGCGCGCGCCCCCAATTCCGCCCGCAAGCGATCCAGCGCGTCGGCCCGCGTGCCCGAAAGCACGACGTGGGCGCCCTGCATGTGAAGGGCTTTGGCGATGGCCCCGCCGATACCGCCCGAGGCGCCGGTGACAAGAGCGGTCTTGTTGGAGAGGTCGAACATGGTGACCGCCTTAAATCTTACCTCCCCCAGCGCGGGGAGGTCGATCCACCGAAGCGGAGCGTCGGTGGATCGGGTGGGGGGAGGTGGAAGAATGCGTCATTGTCAGAGTGTCTTGGCGAAGGCTTCGATGTCGGCGGGCGAATCCAGGTTGACCGTTTCCAGTTCTTTGTCGATGCGCTTGACCATCCCGGTGAGCACTTTGTTGCCGCCGACCTCGACCGTCATCGCCACGCCCAGGCTGCGGAACAAAGCCACGCTCTCGCGCCAGCGGACGCGCGAGGTCACCTGCTGGGCGAGGAGGCCGCGGATCATATCGGGATCGGCGATTTCGGTCGCGGTGACATTGGTCACCACCGGCACGGCTGGAGGACGGATGATGACGCCCTCAAGCGCGTCGCGCATCCGTTCGCCGGCGGATTTCAACAGCGGCGAATGATTGGGCGTGCTGACGGAAAGCGGAATCACGCGTTTGGCGCCTTTGGTCTTGGCGATCTCCCCGGCCTTGTCGACCGCGGCCTGCTCCCCCGAGATGACGATCTGGCCCGGCGCATTGTCATTGGCCACGACCACAACACCCACCTCGGATGCCTCTTTGACGGCGGCTTCGGCAGCGTCAATATCGATCCCGATCAGCGCGCTCATCCCCCCCTCGCCGACCGGAACGGCGGCCTGCATGGCCTGGCCGCGCAAACGGACCAGACGCGCGGTCTCGGGAAGCGTGAAGGCCCCGGCCGCGCACAGCGCCGAATATTCGCCGAGCGAATGGCCGGCGACGACCCGTGCGTGCCGGGCGAGATCGAGTCCGGCGTCTCTTTGCAGCATGCGGATGATCGCCATCGATGCGGTCATGATCGCGGGCTGCGCATTTTCGGTCAGTATCAGATCGTCTTCCGGACCTTGCCACATCAGGCGCGACAAATGCTGTCCGAGCGCATCGTCGACTTCCGCGAACACCTCGCGCGCAACGGGGAAGGCATCGGCAACCGCCTTGCCCATGCCGACAACCTGGCTGCCCTGTCCGGGAAAGATAAACGCTCTCAATATGTCCTCCTGACTCACTGCCCCTTAAATTGGGATGACGCCTGACGCAAGATAGTCTCCTAGTGTGGCAAATCCGAAATTCGCCGTGCCTTGGTGCAAAACCCAAAGCGAATTTCGGGTTTGAAGCCACACTAGCAATT
>JAXDMY010000135.1:0-7903 GCA_034665805.1 Alphaproteobacteria bacterium | reverse complement strand
TCCGGATAAGCGATTGAATTATGGAGAGAATTTTTCATGGGCTATCGCCACGTCATTCCCACTCGATGGTGCCGGGGGGCTTTGACGTCACGTCATAGACGACGCGGTTGATGCCGCGGACCTCGTTGACGATCCGCGTGGCGACGCGCGCCAGGAACGCATGCTCGAAGGGATAGGAATCGGCCGTCATGCCGTCGGACGAGGTGACGGCCCTGAGCGCGCAGACAAACTCATAAGTGCGGTCGTCACCCATCACGCCCACCGTCTTAACCGGAAGCAGCACGGCGAAGGCTTGCCAGATCTCGTCGTACAAACCGGCTTGGCGAATCTCGTCCAGATAGATCACATCGGCCTTGCGCAGGATTTCGAGCTTCTCCGCCGTGATCTCGCCCGGAATGCGGATCGCGAGGCCCGGCCCCGGGAAGGGATGGCGACCGACAAAGGCTGGCGGCAGTCCAAGCTCGCGTCCGAGCGCGCGCACCTCATCCTTGAAGAGATCGCGCAAGGGCTCGACCAGCTTCAGATGCATGCGGTCGGGCAGACCACCGACATTGTGATGGGACTTGATCGTTACCGACGGCCCGCCGAGCGCCGAGACGCTTTCGATCACGTCGGGATAGAGCGTGCCTTGCGCCAGAAATTCGGCGTTGCCGATTTTCTTCGCTTCGCCGTCGAACACATCGATGAAGGCAGCGCCGATAACTTTCCGCTTCTTCTCGGGATCGGCGACGCCTTCGAGCCGCGAAAGGAACAACTCGCTCGCATCGGCATGGATGAGCGGAATGTTGTAATGGCCGCGAAACAGACCGACCACTTCCTCGGCCTCGGCCTCGCGCATCAATCCGGTATCGACAAAGATGCAGGTGAGCTGGTCGCCGACCGCTTCATGGATCAGGAGCGCGGCGACCGAGGAATCCACGCCGCCCGACAAGCCGCATATGACGCGGCCCTTGCCGACCTGCTCGCGGATGCGCCGCACCGCTTCGGCGCGGAAGGCTTTCATGTTCCAGTCCGGCGCGATGCCGGCGACGATTTGGGTGAAGTTGCGTAGAAGCGCCCCACCCTTGGGCGTGTGCACGACTTCGGGATGGAACATCACGCCATAGAAACGCCGAGCCTCATCCGCGATCAAGGCAAAGGGCGCGTTGTCGCTTTGCGCCAGCACATGGAAGCCCGGCGGCAGTTTGGTGACGCGATCGCCATGGCTCATCCAGACCACGTCGCGCGAGCCGAGCGGCCATACGCCTTCGAGGAGCGGCGATTGGCCGGACACCTCGATCTCGGCGCGGCCGAATTCGCGTTTGTGATGCGGCTCCACGCGGCCGCCCAATTGCGTCACCATGGCCTGCTGGCCATAGCATATGCCGAACACCGGAATGCCCAACTTGAACACGCGTTCGGGGGCGCGCGGCGATCCCGGATCGCCCACGCTGGCGGGTCCACCGGAGAGGATGATGGCGCGCGGCGTCCCGCGCTCGAGCGCGGCCTCGGCCTTGTTGAAAGGCACGACTTCACAATAGACGCCGCTCTCGCGTACGCGCCGCACGATCAGCTGCGTCACCTGCGAGCCGAAATCAATGACAAGAACGGGAGGCATGGCCCGAAACTATTCAGGCGGGCCCGCCCTGTCTACGGCTTGGAGTTGGGGTTCAGGGCTTTTTCGACCTGGGCGGTTTCCGGACAGCTCGCGCCGCACGCATGCAGCAGGACTTCGTGCTGTGCCTGGGCGCCGGCGCGGTCGCCCGCCGCCAGATCGAGCAGCGCGATGCCCCGGAGCGCGGGCGCGTAGGCGGGCTGCACATCCAAGGCCAGCGCGAAATATTGGTGCGCGAGTTCGGACTGGCCGCCTTGGACATAGAACTCGGCCAATCGCTCATAGGGCACCGGATCGCCCGGCGCGTAGATGATGGCCGATTGATAGAGCTGAACCGCGCTGTCCATATCGCCAATGTTGACAGCGGTCTGCGCGGCCATAAGGAACGCGGTTTCGCTGGTCAGGGGCTCGTCGGTCTCGGAGGCGCGCACAACCTGGGATTGGTTGGGCGCCGCGCTGGTCGCGGCCAAGCCGGCGGAACTCGCGACGACCGCGACGAGTAGAACGCCAAGCACCCTACGACCCATGGCCAACCCCCTTTTACCCTCACACAATAGGCAGCCCCTCAACCTAACCGGGTCATGATACAGGCAAAAAAGCCATCGGTGCCAGTCTTTAGCGGACTTGCCTTAAAATAGTGCTGCAAATTGGGGGGTGGCTCGCCCTCACTCGCCGAGCACCAGATTTCCGATGCGGGAACCGCCTGAAACTCGGCGTTTCGCGCCAGGAATGCTTCCACGATGTCTTCGTTTTCGCAAGCCAGAACCGAGCAGGTGGCGTAAACCAAACGCGCCCCCGGTTTGGTATGGCGCGCCCCGTCATCGATCAACCAGGCTTGCAGCTCGTTGCGTTCGCGCAACGCATCGGGCGTCAGCCGCCATTTGGTTTCGGGATTGCGCCGCCATGCGCCCGAGCCGCTGCAGGGTGCATCTACCAGCACGAGATCGAACTTGCCATTGCCCCAGAGCGGACCGCCGCGTTTGTCCGTGGCTTTTATGATCGTGACGCCCGCGCGGCGCGCCCGTGGCTCGATCTGCTTCAATCTTGCGGCATCGATATCCAGAGCGAGAATCTCGCCCTTGTTTTCCATGTCCGCCGCCATGGCCAGCGCTTTGCCCCCTGCCCCGGCCGCGAGGTCGAGCACGCCCATCCCGGGTTTCGCCGCGCAAAGCAGGGCAGCGATCTGCGATGCCTCGTCCTGGAATTCGAAGGCGCCCGTCTGAAAGAGTTGCGTGTGTTGCAGTGCGCCCAGGCCGTCTGCCGAGGGGATGCGGATTCCATATGGGGCAAAGGGCGTGGGCTCCGCTTTGATCCCGAGAAAACGCAGACCGACGAGGGTCTCATCGCGCTCCCCTCGCAACCGATTGACGCGAAGATCGACCGGCGCGCGTCCGAACATGGCTTGCATCTCGGCCTGCAGCGCATCGCCCAAGGAGCGGGTCAGTTCCGGTTCGAGCCAGGCGGGATATTCGCCGCGAATATATGCGGGCGGATCCGGGGTTTGTGCCCCTATGGCCCAATGTTCATCCTCACTGAGAGGAGCCGGTCCATAGCCCTCGCCGGCAAACAGCTTCGTGATGTCGCCGACGGACTGGTTCTCGGACAGCAGACTCCCGATGACCAAGGAGCGGGCATCCTCGCGGCCCATCCGCCAGGCGAGAGAAGCTTTATGACGCAGTACATCATAGACAATCTGCGCCACCGCGGCCCGATCCTTGGACCCGGCATAGCGGCGGGCGCGAAACCAATCACGCAAAAACCGGTCGGCCGGCAGCCTGTTTTCATCCAGACCGGCGAGAACTTCAATGGCGGATTGAATGCGCGCCGCGGGAGTCATGACGCTGCTTTACGCTATTGCGGCTGCGGATAGTTCGGGCTTTCCCGTGTCACCAGAACGCCGTGGACGTGACTTTCGTTGATGCCGGCATTGGTGATGCGGACGAATTCCGCTTTTTGATGGAAATCGCCGATGGTGGCACAGCCCGTATAGCCCATGGCGGCGCGAAGGCCGCCGATGATCTGGTGGACCACGGCTCCAGCCGGCCCCTTATAGGGCACCTGACCCTCGACGCCTTCGGGCACCAGCTTGAGCGTGTCTTTCACCTCGGCCTGGAAATAGCGATCGGCCGAGCCGCGCGCCATCGCGCCAAGGCTGCCCATCCCGCGATAGCCCTTGTATGAGCGCCCTTGGAACAGGAACACCTCGCCCGGGCTTTCGTCGGTTCCGGCCAGAAGCTGGCCAACCATGGCGCAATCCGCGCCCGCTGCTATCGCCTTGGCGAGATCGCCGGAATATTTGATGCCGCCATCGGCGATGATCGGAACGCCTTCCTTCCGCGCCGCGGAAGCCGCATCCATGATTGCGGTGAGCTGGGGCACGCCGACACCCGCGACAATGCGGGTGGTGCAGATCGAACCCGGCCCGATCCCGACCTTGATCGCATCGGCGCCAGCATCGATCAGCGCCTTGGCCCCATCGGCGGTGGCCACATTGCCGGCCATGACCTGCGCGTAATTGGATTCGCGTTTGATGCGCGCGACCGTGTCGAGCACGCCTTGGGAATGGCCGTGCGCCGTGTCCACCACGATGACGTCGCATTCCGCTTCCAGAAGCTTGATGGCGCGTTCGGCTCCCTCCGGACCCACATTGGTCGCGGCAGCGACGCGCAGGCGGCCGCGCTCGTCCTTGCAGGCATTGGGAAATTTTTGCGCTTTTTCGATGTCCTTGACGGTGATGAGACCGACGCAGCGGTAATCCTCGTCCACCACCAAAAGCTTCTCGATGCGATGCTGGTGGAGAAGCTGCTTGGCTTCCTCCATGGGCACGTTCTCGCGCACGGTCACGAGACGCTCATTGGTCATCAGCTCGCGGACCGACTGACGGGGATCTTTCGCGAAGCGCACGTCACGATTGGTGAGAATGCCGACCAGCTTTCCGGGCCGGCCATTGCCCTCCACGACCGGAATCCCGGAAATATGGTGGCGCTCCATCAAAGCGAGCGCATCGGCAAGGGTGGCGCCCGGTCCAATGGTCAGCGGGTTCACCACCATGCCCGATTCGAATTTCTTCACGCGGCGGACCTGGTCGGCCTGTTCGACCGGCGTAAGATTGCGGTGAATCACGCCCATGCCGCCGGCCTGGGCCATTGCGATGGCCAGAGCCGCTTCGGTGACGGTGTCCATGGCGGCGGAAATCAGCGGGATGCCGAGTTCGATAGTGCGGGTAAGGCGGGTTCGCGTATCGACCTGGCCCGGCAGCACGGTAGAGGCGGCGGGAACCAACAAAACGTCGTCGAACGTCAGCGCTTCGCGTATCGTCAAAGGGTGGCCCTTTTCAGGGGCCAGGGCCTATCATTCAGCAAGAATGTAAGCAAGGGCGAGGCAGCCGAAGTGCTTAACGAGGCCCCAAACGCCTGCGGCGCAGGCCTCGATGGGAGACCCGCGCCGCAAATTGCGTTGCTGGTTCAGATAAGTGCGAAGGGCCGGTAGTGCCTGTCGATCTGCGCCTTGGATTCGGGGCTCGCCCAGTCCCACGGGTCGTCTTCGTGGTAGCGGGGCGCGGTCTCGAGCTGCTCGCGGTTGATGCTCGCACGATAACCACCCTTTTTTTCGTCGTATTTCAGCATCGACCAGGGCAAGGGATAATGATCGGTCCCCATGCCGAGGAAACCACCGAAACTGAGCACGGCATAGGCCACCTTGCCGCTCAATTTATCGATCATCAGATTTTCGATGCGGCCGATCTCGTCGCCGTCCGGTCCATAAACGGCGGTTCCCTCGACCTTATCGCTTGCGATCAATGATGCGGTTTCTTCCCGGGGAACTTCAGCCCGGCCCATATCCGTCTGCATTGACGTCATATTCTTCTCCTTTTGCGGGATACCAAGAGGGAACGTCCCGCGGGAACCCAAGTTCCGCTGAGGCAACGCTTCTCAATTTCCGCGAAAGCCCATCGCCAGGAGATAGAGCTCGACGGATTCGGCGCGAGAGGCCGGCGGCTTGACGTGACGCACATCGCGAAAAGATTTTTTCAGCTGCGACAGCATTTCCGGCGCGGCACCGCCTTGGAACACTTTGCCGACAAAAACGCCGCCGGGCTTCAACACATCTCCGGCAAGTTCCAAGGCGGCCTCGAAGAGCGCCGTGGTTCGCAAATGATCGGTGGCGCGATGACCGGTGGTCGGAGACGCCATGTCGGAAAGCACCACATCCGCCGGCCCCGAGAGAGCGGCGCGGATCGTTGCGGGCGCTGCGGCCGACATGAGATCGAGCTTCATCGTCTCCACGCCGGCAAGCGGATCGATGTCGAGAATGTCCACGCCGAGGACGCGGCCCTTGGCTCCGACGCGCGTGCGCGCCACCTGACTCCAACCGCCGGGGGCTGCGCCGAGATCGAGCACGCGCGCCCCGGACTTGAGAAAATGAAACTTGTCATCGAGCTCGATCAGTTTGAAGGCGGCGCGCGAGCGGTAGCCTTTCGCCTTGGCTTGCGCGACATAGGGGTCGTTGAGCTGGCGGCCGAGCCAGTGAGTCGATGAGACGGTCAGGCCTTTGGAGCGGACGCGCACGCGCAAGCCGCGTCGGCCCGGCGATTTTGTCGGCATGAGATCGTCAACCCATCCCCGTGTCCGCGACGGAAAGGACCGGCGCCGCTTCGGACTCGCGCAGAAGCGCGATCAACATTCCCTCGCGCAGTCCGCGGTCGGCAACGCGCAACGTGGCGCAAGGCCAATTCTCCATGATCGCGCCGAGAATGGCGCAGCCGGGAAGAATCAGATCGGCGCGATCCATGCCGATGCATGGAATCGCGGCGCGCTCGGGGAAATCGCGCGTCACGATGGTGTTGGTGATCGCCAGGATGTCATCGCGCCGCAGCCACTGTCCATCGATCCGGCTGCGTTCGTAGCGCTTCAAGCCGAGCTGGATGCCGGCCAGAGTCGTGAGGGTCCCGGACGTACCGAGCAAATGATAGCGCTTGGCGTCGAACAGGTCCGGACCGAGTTCGCGCTTCATGGACGCGAATATGTCCGCTAGTTCCGCCCGCATGGCCGCATAGCTCTTGGCGGCGAGTTGTTTTCCCCCATGGCGCTCGGCCAATTTCACCACGCCGATGGGCGCCGAACTCCAGGCGACGATGTCGTGACGCGCCGGATGACGCGCGCCGTCGCGGCGAACGAGAATCAGTTCGGTCGAACCGCCCCCGATATCGAAGATGAGAGCGCCTTCGAATTCGCGGCCGATCAATTGCAGACAACCCGCGGCGGCGAGGCGCGCTTCCTCTTCCGGCGTGACAATGGTGAGGGAGATACCGGCTTCCGAGGCCGCACGCCTGACGAGTTCCTGCGCGTTGGACGCGCGGCGGCACGCTTCCGTCGCGATCGCCTTGACGTGGGTCGCGTTCCGCCGCTTCAGCCGGGACGCACAGACCTTCAGCGCCGCGACCGTGCGGTCGAGCGCGGCCTCGCAAATCGTGCCTGTGAGTTCCAGGCTTTCGCCCAGGCGCACATTGGCGGTGTAGGAATCGATCACACGGGGAATCGTCGAAGCCTGACCCTCGCCTCCCTGCGCATGCCATTCCGGCACTGCGATCAAAAGCCGGCACGCATTGGTACCCACATCAATCGCGGCAAGCACGGGAGTTCCATTGGCATGGACGCGCAAACCCTGACCGCCCCGACGACGGCGGTGATAGGGATGGCGTTTCTTTCCGGCGCGCGCGACGGCCAGCACGACTTCCTCCCCATTTTTCCCGTCAGCTTGGCCCTTGAAGCGGCTTTGCGCAACCAGATTGATTGCGTGGAGAATGACAGATCGTCCATTTGCCGCTGGCCCTGGTTCTGTATAGATTTCGACTGCAAAGGCCACAGCTGAGGTGGGGCGTATCATGCGTCGGAACGTCAGGGCGTCGTTGAGTGCGATAGCGGCGAGCGCTTTGCTCGCATTCATCGGACCGGAGGTGGGTTTCGCCGCGGCTCCGGTGGCGCCGCTGGCATTGCCGTCGGCCACGGGGCCGCAGGAGGTCGATGTTGAGCTCGTTCTTGCCATCGATACGTCGGGAAGCATCGATTACCAAGAGGCGGAACTGCAGCGCAAAGGCATTGCCGAAGCCTTCTTGAGCAAGGACGTCATCCAGGCGATCCAGTCCGGCTCGCTGGGCCGAATCGGCGTGTCGGCGATCTATTTCTCAAGCCGCGCCTATGGCTGGATGGGTGTGCCGGTCAACTGGATGATCATTCGCGATCAGAAGAGCGCGGAAGAGTTCATCCACACCCTGATCACAGCGGAGCGGCATTCGGGCCGGGGCACCTC
>JAXDMY010000134.1:0-3969 GCA_034665805.1 Alphaproteobacteria bacterium | reverse complement strand
GGCGGTTCGCGGCGAAGCTGACGAACACCCGCGATTTCGCGCGCGTCAGCCCGACATAAGCAAGCCGGCGTTCCTCCTCCAAACCCGCCATGCCCTTTTCGTCGAGCGTGCGTTGCGAGGGGAACAGGCCTTCCTCCCAACCGGGCAGGAACACGGTCTCGAATTCCAACCCCTTGGCCGCGTGCAGCGTCATGAGATTTAGCCGGTCGTGATTGCCCTCGTTCTGCTCCAGCTCCATCACCAGCGAGACATGTTCGAGGAACGCGGTGAGCGATTCGAAGCTCTCCATCGACCGCACGAGTTCTTTGAGGTTTTCCAGCCGCCCTGCCGATTCCGGCGATTTGTCGGCCTTCAGCATGTCGGTGTAGCCGGACTCGTCGAGCACCATCTCGGCAAGCTCGGTATGCGGGATATGGTCCGCCTGTTGCTGCCAGCGGGTGAAGGTTTCGGTGAGTTGGCCGAGCGCGGCGCGCGCTTTGGGGGCGAGCTCGTCGGTATGGGCCAACTCCGCCGCCGCGGCGAAAAGCGGGACATTGGCGCTGCGCGCATGATTGTGCAGGGCCTGAATGCTTGCATCGCCGAGGCCGCGCTTGGGCTTGTTGATGATGCGCTCGAAGGCAAGATCGTCATCGCCCTGCGCCACCACGCGCAAATAGGCGAGCGCGTCGCGAATCTCCGCGCGCTCGTAAAACCGTGGACCGCCGATCACGCGATAGGGCAGCCCCAGCGCGAGAAAGCGGTCCTCGAATTCGCGCATCTGGAACGAGGCGCGCACCAGCACCGCCATTTGCGCCAAGGCATGTCCCTTGCTGCGCAGGTTCTCCGCTTCCGTGGCGACGTTGCGCGCTTCCTCTTCCGCGTCCCACACGCCCTGCACGCGCACCTTGTCGCCGCCGGTTTGCGTCTCGGTCCACAGTGTCTTGCCCAGGCGCGCGCGGTTCGCGGCAATGAGCCCGGACGCGGCGCCCAGGATCGTCGCGGTCGAGCGGTAATTGCGCTCCAGCCGGATCACCTTGGCGCCGGGAAAATCGCGCTCGAAGCGCAGGATGTTCTCCACCTCCGCGCCGCGCCAGGCATAGATCGACTGATCATCGTCGCCGACCACGCAGAGATTCTTGTTGGAGCCCGCCAGCAGCCGCAGCCAGAGATATTGCGCGACATTGGTGTCCTGATATTCGTCGACCAGCATGTAGCGGAAGCGGTGCTGGTAATCGTCGAGGATCTCGCGGTTGCCGCGCAGGATGGCGATCGGCTCCATGAGCAGGTCGCCGAAATCGGCGGCGTTGAGGGTCTTCAGGCGCTTCTGATACAGGCCATAGAGCGCGCGCCCCTTGCCGAACGCGAAGGCCTGGGAGTCACCTTCGGGAATGTCGGCGGGCGACAATCCGCGATTCTTCCAGCCGTCGATGAACATCGCGAGCGTGCGCGCGGGCCAGCGCTTCTCGTCGATGTTCTCCGCCTCGATCACCTGTTTGATCAGGCGCAGGGAATCGTCCTGATCCAGGATGGTGAAGTTCGATTTCAGTCCGGCGAGCTCGGCATGGTGGCGCAGGATGCGCGCACCGATGGAATGGAACGTGCCCAGCCATTGCATGCCTTCGACGGTGCCGCCGATGAGGGCGCCGATGCGCTCCTTCATCTCGCGCGCCGCCTTGTTGGTGAAGGTCACGGCCAGGATCTGGCTCGGCCAGGCGCGGCGCGTGGCCAGGATATGGGCAAGCCGGGTGGTCAGCACGCGCGTCTTGCCGGTGCCGGCGCCCGCCAGCACCAGCACGGGACCGTCGAGCGCCAGCACCGCTTCGCGCTGTTCGGCGTTCAGCCCGCGCAAATAGGCGGGATCGGCCGCGGGGGCGGGCGTCGCAGGCGCCGGCCCGGGCGACGGCGATGGCGAATCGAACGCCGCGTCCAGCGGATCGGCGTAAGGGTTTGATGGCGTGGTCATGATTCAGGATGGATTGTATCAGTTGGGAGGAGGCCGTGTCACATTCTGTTCTGCTTGTCATGTGCGCCCAAAGCGGACAAAAGCAAGCCAAGAATCCACCGCCCAAACCTTGGCATTCGGGAAAGTTTCGATGATCGACAAGCGCGTCGCCAGCATCGCGGACGCAATGGCCGGTGTGAAGGATGGCTCGGTCGTTCTGCTCGGCGGCTTCGGCGTCGTCGGCCAGCCGCAAGAGCTCCTGGGAGGCTTGATCGAACAGGGAGCGCGCGATCTGACCATCGTCTCGAACAATGCGGGCTTCGGCTCGCCGATGCTGCCCAAGCTGTTCGCGCTGGGGCGCGTCGCCAAGCTGATCTGCAGTTTCCCGAGGCCTACACCCCCCGCATTCGAGGAGCTGTTCAAAGCGGGCAAAATCGCGCTGGAGCTGGTGCCGCAGGGCACCATCGCCGAGCGCATCCGCGCCGCCGCCGTCGGGGTTCCCGCCTTCTACACGCCCACCGCGGTGGGCACGCGCCTTGCCGAGGGCAAGGAGGTCCGCGAATTCGACGGGCGGACCTATGTGATGGAGCGCGCACTGCACGCCGATGTGGCGCTGATCCAGGCCTGGCGCGCCGACCGCTGGGGCAATCTCACTTTTCGCGGCACGGGCCGCAATTTCAATCCCGTCATGGCGACGGCGGCCAAGCTCACCATCGTGCAGACGCGCCACATGGTAGAATTGGGCGAGCTCGATCCCGAATCCATCGTGACGCCGGGCATCTTCGTGAACCGCGTGGTTCATGTGGAGAGCCCCGATCCGCCGCCGGCATGACCATGATCAACGAGGACCAGCCGTGACGACGCGTACAACCGCCGATGAAGTGAAACCCTGGGGCCGGCAGGAAATGGCGGCGCGTCTGGCGCGCGACATTCCCGAAGGCTGGTACGTCAATCTGGGCCTCGGCCTGCCCACGCTCATTCCCGATTACATCCCGCAAGGGAGGGAAGTGGTGTTCCATTCCGAGAACGGCGTGCTGGGCATGGGCCCGGTGCCGCCCAAGGACCAGGTGGACACCTGGCTGGTCAATGCGACCAAGCAGAACATCACGCTGGTCAAAGGCGCGAGCCTATTCCACCACGCCGACAGCTTCGGCATGATCCGCGGCGGGCATCTCGATCTCTGCGTGCTCGGCGCCTATGAGGTCGCCGAGAATGGCGACATCGCCAATTGGGCGACGTCGCAGAACGACGCGGTGCCCGCGGTCGGCGGCGCGATGGATCTCTCGGCCGGCTCGAAGCGGCTCTGGGTGCTGATGGAGCACACCACCAAGGACGGGCTGCCGCGCATCGTGTCGCGCTGCGCCTATCCGCTCACGGCGTCTTGCGTGGTGAAGCGGGTCTACACGAATCTGGCGGTGATCGACGTGACGGAGCGCGGCTTCGAAGTGCTCGACATGGCGCCGGGAGTGACGTTGGAGTCGCTACAATCCTGCACCGACGCAAAATTGCGAATGGCGGGCTAGCGAGCTTGCGTTCTTGTCGTTGAGAGGAGCGGGGGACACGGCGTTCTGCCTTGGTCCCGAGATGTTATGCCGATTGAATGACGCTGGGCGGACTGGAACCGCCAGCCGCCGAGCCATAGGCCTGTGAGGCTTGCAGGAGGTTGGCCATTGTGGCCGTGTCCGACTGGATCTGCAATTCCAGCGACGAGAAGAATGTCGCGAATTCATTCGCGGAAACCGATCCATCCCCATTGCTGTCGAGGCTGGCAAGGGAATTGGGAGCGTTGCTGTTGGAGGTGCCGCTGGACGCCGCGCTGGGCGTGGGGGCCGCGGCGCCAAGGCCGGCAGCAGTCAATTCGGCAGCGGACAATGTTCCGTCCTTATTGCTGTCGAGTCCCCCGAAGATCTGCGAGGCAAGGTCCGTCGAAGACGTGTCGCCCGATGAGGACGGCGGCGCTTCGGCGGCTTGATGATGATGGTGATGATGGTGGGCTTTTTGCCCCTGTGCGACATCGCTCGCCAACTGATCTTCGGAAATACCGCTGG
>JAXDMY010000133.1:0-14785 GCA_034665805.1 Alphaproteobacteria bacterium | reverse complement strand
TTCCGCTTCATCGGCGAATTCTTTCGCGATTCGGAGTCCAAGATTTACGGCTGGTTCAGCATGGGACAATTCCTCAGCCTGCCGATGTGGGCAGCGGCGGCGTTCCTTTTCTGGTATGCGCTGCGTCATCCCCTCAAAGCCACGCCGTGAACCGGCTGAAGGAGAAACTCCTTCGCCTTATCCACGCGCAAGGACCGATCAGCATCGCGCAGTATATGGCGATGGCGCTTACCGATCCCGAGGACGGATATTACATGGGGCGCGATCCACTGGGCCGCGACTTCATCACCGCGCCGGAAGTGAGCCAGATATTCGGCGAGCTCATCGGATTGTTTTTCGTACAGGTATGGGAGGACCGTGGCCGGCCCGACAGGTTTCATTTGGTGGAGCTCGGGCCCGGGCGCGGCACGCTGATGGCCGATCTGTTGCGCGCTGCCAGGATCAGGCCCGGGTTTGGCGATGCGGCGGACATTACATTGATCGAGGCGAGTCCGGTTTTGCGCGAGATCCAGGCGAGGACGCTTGCGGGCACCAAAGTGGAATGGGGGCGCGATTTGCGCGATGTGCCGCACGACGCACCGCTTTTCCTCATCGCCAATGAGTTTTTCGACGCGCTGCCGATTCATCAGTTCATTCGCCAACAAGGCCGTTGGCGCGAACGCATGGTGGGTGCTGATGGTGGCGATTTGATCTTTGCCGGCGCGCCCGATCCGGTCCCGGACTCGATCATGCCTGCCCATCTGCGCGACGCCGCCGAAGGGGCGATTTTCGAGACTTCTCCCGCCTCGCAAGCGATGGCCCACGACATCGCGCGGCGCATCGGTGAGAAGGAAGGCGCCGCCCTGGTCATCGACTATGGCCATGCTTTCTCCAGCATCGGCGATACGTTTCAGGCAGTGAAAGCCAATCGATTTTTCGATCCCCTGTCCGAGCCGGGCGAGGCGGACCTCACCGCGCATGTCGATTTCGCGGCACTAGGAGCGGCGGCAGGAGAGGCGGGGGGGCACGTATTCGGCCCTGAGCCACAGGGATCGTTCCTTGAATCGCTGGGCATTCATGCGCGCGCCGATCGCCTCAGGGGTGCCAGGCCCGATGACGCCGCCGAATTCAATCAAGCTGTCGATCGGCTCATAAACCCTTTGCAAATGGGAATGTTGTTTAAAGTCATGGCGATTTGTGACAACGGCTCTCCAGGTGTACCGGGTTTCCCATGCTCATCCTGAAATCCGCCAATCTTTCCCTACCCGGCATCGCCCACGGTTTCTTCGGGCGAGTAGGGGGCGTCTCGAAAGGGATTTACGCTTCGCTCAATTGCGGACCGGGATCGAAAGATTCGCGCGACGACGTCATGGTGAACCGCGCACGCGCCACGGCTGCGCTCGCCCCCGATGCCGCTCTGGTTACGCTCTATCAGGTGCATAGCGCGGAGGCCGTGACCGTTACCGCCCCCTGGCCGATTCCGGAAAATCCCAAAGCCGACGCCATGGCCACCGACCGTCCGGGCATCGCGCTCGGCATTCTCACCGCGGACTGCGCGCCGATTCTGCTGACGGACCCGAAGGCCCGCATCATCGGCGCGGCGCATGCGGGCTGGAACGGCGCGCTTGTGGGCGTTGTCGAATCGGTGCTTGCCGCGATGGAGCGGCTGGGTGCAAAGCCCGAGCGCATTCGAGCCGCCATCGGTCCGTGCATCAGTCAGAGAGCCTATGAAGTCGGCCCGGAGTTCGAGCAGCGTTTTGTGGGCGCCGATGCGAACAATGCGCGCTTCTTCGAGCGCTCACCGCGGGCCGGACACTGGCAGTTCGATCTCCCGGCCTATGTGGCCCAGCGTTTGAAAGAGGCAAGCGTCGAATCGGTGGAAATCCTCGATGCCTGCACCTATGCGCGCGAGGATGAGTTTTTCTCCTACCGCCGGACCACGCACCGCAAGGAGCCCGATTACGGCCGAGAATTGTCGGCCATCATGCTGGAGGAATGAGCCTGTGATTCCTTTCCCGCCAAGGTTTACGCACCGGAAACGCCTTGCTAGAAGATTTCCCCTCGGGTCATCGAATCGTCACATGGTAAGGGTGGTCGCATGAAGCTGCTGACCGGCAACAGCAATCGTCCGCTCTCCGAGGCAATCGGCCAATATCTGCATGTTCCTTTCACCAAAGCGGTCGTGCGGCGTTTTGCCGACATGGAAGTTTTCGTCGAGATCGAGGAGAACGTGCGCGGCGAGGACATGTTCGTCATCCAGTCGACGAGCTTTCCGGCCAATGACAATCTTATGGAGCTGCTGATCATGATCGATGCGCTGAAGCGCGCATCGGCCAAGCGTATCACAGCCGTGATTCCCTATTTCGGCTATGCCCGCCAGGACCGCAAACCCGGTCCGCGTACGCCGATCTCGGCCAAGCTCGTGGCCAATCTGATCACGCAAGCGGGCGCTTCGCGTGTGCTGACCGTCGATCTGCATGCCGGTCAGATTCAGGGCTTCTTCGATATCCCGACCGACAATCTCTATTCCCAGCCGGTGATGGTGAAGGACATCCAGGATTATCTGGGCGGCGAGCATCTGATCGTGGTGTCGCCCGATGTCGGCGGTGTGGTGCGGGCGCGCGCTTTGGCGAAACGGTTGGGCGCCGACCTTGCGATTGTCGACAAACGTCGCGAGCGCGCGGGGGAATCGGAAGTCATGAACATCATCGGCGACGTTTCGAATCGCACGTGCCTCTTGGTCGATGACATCGTCGATTCGGGCGGAACCATCTGCAACGCCGCCGAGGCGTTGTTGGATAAGGGCGCCAAGGCGGTTTACGCCTATTCAACCCATGGCGTGCTGTCGGGCGGCGCGGTGGCGCGCATCCGCGATTCCAAGCTGAAATCCCTGGTGGTGACCGACTCGATTGCCGCCACCGAGGACATCCGCAAATGTTCGAACATCAGGCGGATTTCCATTGCGCCTTTGTTGGGCGAGGCCATTGACCGCATAGCCAACGAGAAGTCGGTATCCAGCCTGTTCGACTGACCTTTGCCGCGCCCTACTTGGCGGCTGCGGCGGGACGGAAATCCTGATCCGGGAAGGCGGCTGCGGCTGAAGCGTCCGGCACCTTGATCACCAGGAACGGGTGCTCCAAAGCCTCATGGCAAAGATTGCAGGCATTGGTCAGCTCGGCAAAGGCGGTGTTGAACTGCGCCGGGTTTTGAGCCGCGATGGCTCCGGCCACTGCCTGGATCTTGGGCGCGAAGATCGAAGAGACCGTCGCATCCACGCTGATATTGCGATATTTCGGAACCGTCTGGCCGACGCGCTTGAGCGCGCCGCCCATCTCGTTCAGCTCGAAGCCAGCGAGCTGCCAATTCTTTTGCTGGGCAGCTAGCCACAGTTTTGTATGGCGCGGCTGGACCAGCATGGTCATCAGATCGTCAAACGCCGGCTTGAAGTCGAGGATCGTCAGGCCACCGCCTGCGGGAGCGGCCGGGGCGGCCGGAGCAGGCGCTGCCGTGGCAACGGCAATGGCGGAGGCCGTGAGCCCAATCGATCCGGCTAGCAGAAGCGCGACGAGGTGATGATTCTTCATGGAAACCCTCCCGAGATTTGGCGGGACTTTATCGGCTTCGCCGCGACCTGAAAACCGGCCAGGAGCGCGACTTCACGCCCGTGTTAGCGAAAAGGGCGTGGGCTGCGCGTGGATTTGCTCTTGCCAGGCGTGGCGCTCGTGCCGGCGCGGCCCTTGGTGGAGCGAGGGGCAGCGTCTTTTGGCTTTGTTGGGCTCCCATCACTACCGGAACGCAAAGTTCCCTCGACGGCATCCTCAACGGCGGATTGCCTGGCGAAGGGATCGTCCGCGATGGCAAGCTCCGTCGCCTGCAGCCGCTTGATCTCATCGCGCAGGCGTGCCGCCTCCTCGAATTCGAGATCGCCCGCCGCGGCCCGCATGCGCTTATCCAGTTCGGCGATATGGACCCGCAGATTGTGACCGACCGGCACGGGATCGCCGGCAAGTCCGGCATCCACAAGGACATGATCGCGCTCGTAGGCAGAACCTAGAATGTCGGCGATGTTTTTCTTGATGCTGATGGGGGTGATGCCATGCGCCAAATTGTAGGCTTCCTGCCTGCTACGCCGGCGGTCGGTCTCGGCCATCGCGCGGGTCATCGAGCCCGTCATATGGTCCGCGTAAAGAATGACCTTGCCTTCGACATTGCGCGCCGCCCGCCCGATGGTCTGGACCAGCGAGGTTTCGGAGCGCAGGAACCCTTCCTTGTCCGCATCGAGAATGGCGACCAGCGCGCATTCAGGAATGTCGAGGCCTTCGCGCAGGAGATTGATTCCGACTAGCACGTCGAAAGCGCCTAGCCTGAGATCGCGTACGATCTCGATGCGCTCCAAAGTCTCGACGTCCGAATGCATATAGCGCACGCGCACGCCGTGTTCGTGCAGATATTCGGTCAGGTCCTCGGCCATGCGCTTGGTCAGCGTGGTGACCAGCGCGCGATAACCCCGCTTGGCGATGTCCTTGCATTCGGCCAGCAGATCGTCGACCTGATGCTCGACAGAGCGCACTTCCACCGGCGGATCGATGAGGCCGGTAGGCCGGATCACCTGCTCGGTGAAGACGCCGCCGGTACGCCGGAGTTCCCAGGGTCCGGGCGTCGCCGAGACATAGATGGTTTGCGGGCGCATCACGTCCCATTCGTCGAATTTCAGCGGCCGATTGTCGATGCAGGAGGGCAGACGGAAGCCGTATTCGGCCAGTGTCGCCTTGCGCCGGAAGTCGCCCTTATACATGGCGCCCAATTGGGGAATGGTGACGTGCGATTCATCGACGAAGACGATCGCTTCGTCGGGGATATATTCGAACAGGGTCGGCGGGGGCTCGCCGGGTCGGCGTCCCGTGAGCCAGCGCGAATAATTCTCGATGCCGGCGCATGAGCCGGTCGCCTCGATCATTTCCAGATCGAACATCGTGCGCTGTTCGAGGCGCTGCGCTTCGAGAAGCTTGCCATCGCGGCGGAACTGTTCGAGGCGCAGGCGCAGTTCCTCGCGCATGCCCTTGGTGGCCTGGGCAAGAGTCGGGCGCGGCGTCACGTAATGCGAATTGGCGTAGATCTTGACCGTGTCGAGCTCGGCGGATTTCCTCCCCGTCAGCGGATCGAATTCAAAGATGGAATCGACCTCGTCGCCGAACAAGGTCACGCGCCAGGCGCGGTCCTCGTAATGGGCCGGGAAAATGTCGATGGTGTCGCCGCGCACGCGGAATGCACCACGCGCGAACGCGTCGTCGTTGCGGCGAAATTGCAGCGCGACCAGACGCGCCAGCAGATCGGCGCGCTGGACGTGCTGGCCGCGCGCGATCGAGAACGCCATGCCGGAATAGGTTTCGACCGCGCCGATGCCATAGATGCAGGAGACCGAGGCTACGATGATGACGTCGTCGCGCTCCAGAATCGCGCGCGTCGCGGCGTGCCGCATGCGGTCGATCTGTTCGTTGACCGAGGAATCCTTCTCGATATAGGTGTCGGTGCGCGGGATATAGGCTTCGGGCTGGTAGTAGTCGTAATAGGAGACGAAATATTCCACGGCGTTTTCGGGGAAGAAGCCCTTCATCTCGGAGTAAAGCTGGGCCGCCAGGGTCTTATTGGGCGCAAGCACCAATGCGGGACGCTGCAGCAGCTCGATCACCTTGGCCATGGTGAAGGTCTTGCCCGAGCCGGTGACGCCGAGCAGCACCTGATCGCGTTCCGGAACGGCGGCGGCGCCCTCGCCCAAGAGCCCGCCGACAAGCTCGCGAATCGCCTCGGGCTGGTCGCCCGCCGGCTGGTAATCGGAGACCAGTTTGAAGCGCTTGCCGCCCTCGGATTTTTCGGGGCGGGCCGGGCGGTGAGGGACAAACGCCGTCAGCTCCGCTCCGGTCAGGTGGCGGAATTGCGCCGAAGCTTCAGCGAAGCCGCCTGCTGGGCGGAATGCGGGACCATTATTATGCGCCATGAGCGCAATATAGGGTGGAACCGCTACTTATGCAGCTGCGCTTTGTCGAGCAAACAAGCCCGCGCCTGCGGGGCGCGGGCTCGTTATGTCTTCGAACAACGATGCGCGAAGCGCAGCGTTACAGGCAGATCACTTCAGCATCGCCTGAACGTCAGAGGCCGTTTTCTTCGCGCCGGCCATGTCGGCGTTTGCGATTCCGCCTTTCGCCTGCGTTGCCGCGGCTGTGAGCTTGGCCTTGGTCGCTGCGTCCGCCGTTTGGGGAATGGCCCCACCACCGGCATTGGCGCAAGGATTGCCGGGCCCGGCATCGAAGCCGTCTCCGCCCGGACCGACCAGGCAATTCAACACGTGATGCAGGTGCGTATGCACCATGTCGATGCCGCCGGCCGCCGCGGCAAGGCCCGCATGATTTGCGGCAGTCGCGATGGCTTGAGGCCCGTCCGCGAGAGCGGTGGTTGGCAGAAACGCCATTCCGGCGAGAGCAAGCGCGGCAGGTGCGAAGAAAAGTTTTGACGAAGTCATGGTGTCCTCCCTTTGGGCACAGGCAGGCATTGTGGCACGAATCGAGCTCAGCGGGAATGTCCGATGCGAGCTCGGTTAGGGCTTGACACCGATGACCGAGGAGTCATCGACCCGGACCCAGAAGATGGGGATCTTGTGCTCGGCGACATATTCGTCGACCGCTTTGCGCGCACCCTGCCAGCGGAAATAGTCGTCGATGATGACAATCCCACCGCGCACCACCTTCGGGTAGAGATGATCGAGCTCGGCCTTGGTCGAGGCATGCCAATCGGTGTCGAGGCGCAACAGGGCGATGGCGCCGGCAGGCGCGCCCGCGGGCAGGGTGTCCTCCACCTTACCCTTGACGAAATGGAGACGCGCTTCGGGATAGGCGGTGAGCGCAAGATTGGCCCGCACTTCGTCCAACCCGTGATTGATCCAGGTCGAGCGCCCGGCAGTGTCGCGCCGCTTGCGCCAGCTCCGCCCCGCCGATTCGCCAAACCGGCCACGGTCCACATCGTCGGGCTCCGGCATGCCTTCGAAGGTGTCGTAGAGATAAAGATCGCGGTCGCTGAGGCCGAGGTCGAGCAGCGTATAGGCCATCGCCATGGTCGAGCCGCCCTTGGCAACTCCGCATTCCACGAAAGCGCCGGGATAATTCTGCGCCACGACATAGCGCACCGCGGATTCCAGCACCGCGACACGCTCATTGGACGTCATGGTGTAGGGCCGCACCTTTTTCAGCAGCGCCTTCTGGAAAGGCGAAAGATCGAGCGGGATGGCCGGCGGGGTCTTGCCGCGGAACGGCCGCATCAGCTCGCGCTTCAGCTTGGCTACCCAATCGACCATGCTCTCGTCCCGCCCCGGCCGCTCAATCGCGTCGGCGCATTCGATAGGGCGTGAGCGTTCGCCGATCAATCCCGTATCGGGCGGTTGTGCCGGCGGGGACGCCCCCCATATAAGAAGCCCGAAGGAGCAAAGATGAGCGATACGTCACAAGCCGGCGCCCCGCCGCCGCTCCCCCATGGCGAAGCCGCCGACGTATCGAGCCTGCGCTCGATAACGATGCTTTGCTATGTGCTGTTCCTGATCGCTTGCGTGAACGGCATCACGGCGATCGCCGGCGTTATCATCGCTTATGTGAAACGCCACGACGCGCTGGGCACGATCTGGGAAAGCCATTTCAGCAATCTCATTCTAGTGTTCTGGGTGATGGTCGGGGCCACGCTCCTATTTTTCCTCTCCTGGCCCTTCGCATTCGGATGGTGGTTCGCCAATGGATTTGTTTGGGCGTGGGCACCCACCGCGGTGTTTCCACTCTTGTTAGGGTTCATTCTCTTTCCGGTCTTGGGGATCTGGTATCTCTACCGAATTATCCGTGGCCTGATCCGCGCCGGCGAAGATCGGGCTTATTGAAAAACGCATCGCGGCCTGGTCGAAACGAAAAGGCTCGCGCGAAACCCGCGCGAGCCTTTGTTGCATGACAGCAGCGAAGCTTATGGGAAGGTGAATTTGAACGTTGCGGAATAGAGCGGTCCGGTATCAAAGGCCGGCGCGCCGACCCCGGCAACAGTCGCTGACCTGATGGCGGGCAGGATATGTTTGCTGGTGTCGATGTAGCGCAGGTCGAGCGAGTATTTGTCGAGCGTAATGGTCGCGCCGATATCCCATTCCGTATAGGAATCGTCGGATACGCCCGCCGGCTTGCCCGAATAACCCTGGTAACCGACATTGCCGCTGAACGCGAGCCAAGGCGCCACGGGGACAGATAGGCCGGTGGTCAGGTACCAAGACGAGTCCGGATTGTATTGTTGGCGAATGGTCAGATAACCGTTCGGCACGGATGGCGCCCAAAAGGCTTTTGCCGACCACGCGGCGATTCCAAAATCGTGGCTTAGTCCGATATTGGGTTCGACCCAGGTATAGGGTCCGAAATTGCCATACCATTCGTACACATAGCCGATGACGCCCACCGACGCGTTCACCGGGCCCAAGCCGAAATTGTAATTGGCGTAAAGGTCCCATTCGAAGGGCGTGTGATCGCCAAAATCAATTGAAGAAACCCACGTGCCGACCGCGAAGCCGCTGTCACCGATGGTGTAGTCAAGGCCGCCTTGCACGGCCGGCCGGTTGGCGCTTTGGGTGATGCCGCGAAAGACGTAGTTCGTTGTGAACGACGCGTTGGCCGTCAGCGCGGGCGGTGGGGCCGGCATCATGTCCTGCGCATAGGCCGTTGAGGTCCATGCGGACGGGCAGGCCAGCCCGATTGTACCGATGAGGATTTGGGACGTCTTTTTCATGTTCTCTCCTTTTCTTCCCGGCAGGCACTGGCCCCCGGCGCGATTCCATGGCCACGGTGAGGTTCGGCCCAGAACCTCGCCACGATTAGGAAGAGCCGAGACATATAAAAACAATCGTGCTGCAGTGCGAAAACGTGCTTTTTGGATCACATTCCAGACCATTTTAAAGGCAGAATGCAAAATCCGCGAGAATCATGCCTAGAATATAGGCAATAGGCTGTGAAATTGGGCCTCGTCTCGCGCTGATGAGGCGCTGCGTATTCGCTTAAGGTTTGTGGAGCGACGTTGAATTCATTATCCCGACGCAATGCCCGCCTATATGGTTTCGCCATGACGAGGGCGGCGCGAATCGCAGTGAAAATCGGTACCACGGACCAAATCAGACGATCACCGGCTCAACCATGATTTTGGTGCAGGAAGAAAGGCCGCGTGCGGCGAGACGTGCGGCCAGGGTTACAAAGGTGATTCTGGTGCGGCATGGAAAGCCTGCGATTCCGACCAATCCCCGCACCAGCCATCATGGATTCCGGCGTTATATCGATGCCTATCAGGACGCAGGACTCGATCCTCAGAGCGCTCCACCGGAGGAGCTTGTCGATCTTGTAAAAGGACTGAACGCGGTGTCCACGAGCGGCCTGCCGCGTGCCGATGACAGCGCGCGCAGCCTGCTGCCCGAGGCTGAGATCATCGCCGATCCGCTCTTCGCGGAGGCCCCGCTTGCCGCGCCACGTATCCCGCTGCTCAAGATGAAGGTGCCGATCTGGGCCGTGATGGCGCGCATCATGTGGCATGCGGGCTATCATCCCGAGATCGAGAATTATCGTCGAGCAAAGGCGCGCGCGTCCCATGCCGCCGATATTCTTCTGGCCCGCGCCGACGCCAATGACGGCGTGGCAGTCCTGGTGGCGCATGGCTATTTCAACGCGATGATCGGGCGTGTTCTCAAGAAACGGGGGTTGGCCCGGACCGGCTCTCACCGGGCCCGGTTCTGGAACGCAGTGATTTACGAGCGTTCTTAAGGAATCAGAATCGCGTGGTGATCGATTCGATCGTGGGCCGCGGCCGGTCCTCCAGGGCTCCGGCCGGTTGTCCGATATAGACATATCCGGCGATCCGCTCCGTCGCTCTCAGGCCGATGCGTTCGAGCACAAGCGGGTGATAGGCGCACCACTCGGTGATCCAATTGGCGACGAAGCCCATCGCATGTGCCGCGATCACCATCGTCATACATACCGCGCCGGCCGAGAGTTCCTGCTCCCATGCAGGGATCGGAATCTGCTCACGCACGCGGCTCACCACAGCGACAACCACTGGGGCGCGCATGAAACGGTTGCGCTCCTGCTCGATACGCTCCGGCGTAGAGTCCCGTTCTCCCGCGATGATTTCGGCCAGGATGGCGCCCATCCGTTGGCGGCCCTCCCCTTCAAAGAGAATGAAGCGCCAGGGCGTCAGTTTGCCGTGATCGGGAACGCGCACGGCTGAGGCCAGAATACGGCGGAGCTGGTCGGGGCTTGGGCCAGGACCTTTCATCGCCTTGGCCGAGCCGGAGCGGCGGCTCAGCAGGAGATCGAAGGTCTCGGGAACCGGAATATTCAGCTTGGCGGAATAATCGGACATGTCTTTACCACTTCAGTCGATGCGGGGGACCATAGGCGAGCAACCGAGCCTAAGAAAGGCGCTTATAGGCACCAAATCGAGGCGTTGGGTTTTTTCCAGCTCTGGCTTAAGATAATGCAACCGCCCTTTGCCGCTAAGCATAAAATCAGGATGATGAAGCGTGAGCCGGAAGCAAAAGATGCGCGCGATTGAAAAAGTTGCAAGTTGCGACCCGATCTGGTCTGCGCTGCGCGCGCAAGCCGAACAATTGGCGGAGAGCGAGCCGGAACTGGCGAGCATTGCGCATGCGACGATCCTGAAGCACGATCTGCTAGAGGAAGCGCTGTCCTACCTGCTCGCCAAGAAGATCGGCGGCGAGGATCTCTCGCCCATGCAGCTGCGCGAGATGTTCCAGGACGCTTTTGCCGCCGAACCCGCGATGGGCGAGGCGGTGCGCGCCGATCTTTCAGCCATATTCCAGCGCGATCCCGCCTGCCATTCCTATGTCCAGGCTTTCCTTTTCTTCAAAGGGTTCCATGCACTGGAAAGCTATCGCGTGGCGCATTTTCTCTGGAATCAGGGGCGCAAACTGGTGGCGCTCTTCATCCAGAACCGGATGTCCGATCTGTTCGCGGTCGATATTCATCCGGCCGCGCGGCTCGGGCGCGGCATCATGATCGACCATGCCACCGGCGTCGTCATCGGAGAAACCGCGGTGGTGGGAGACGATGTTTCCATGCTTCACGGTGTTACCCTGGGCGGCACGGGCAAGGAGAACGAGGACCGCCATCCCAAGATCGGCCGCGGCGTATTGCTGTCGGTCGGCGCCAAGGTCCTGGGCAATATCGAGATCGGCGAATATAGCCGCGTGGGCGCGGGATCGGTCGTGCTGAAGACAGTGCCGCCGCACACGACCGTGGCGGGCGTTCCCGCGCGCGTTATCGGCAAGACGGGATCGGCGCGCCCGTCGCAAGACATGGATCACGGTCTGCCGGAAAGCGATTCTCAGATTTGAGGCGAAGCATTGTGCCGTTCGTGTGGTGGATTTGAAGTCCCTGAGATTCTCATGGCATTCACGTTTAGGAACTTCAAATCCGAAAACCACACGAGATTCAATAAATTGCTAGTGTGGCTTTGAATCCGAAATTCGCCCGGAGTGTTGCACAAGCCATTGCGAATTTCGGATTCGCCACACTAGCTGCTTGACCGATGCGTGGGAGCGTGCGACGTGGAATTCTCTAAGGGAGTCCGGCCTTGACCCGCAGTGAAATCTGGCGTTTGGAGAAATATCTCCGCAATTTGTTCCGGCTCGACACCATCACCCTCTTGGAGCGGCCGCAGTCGGATTCGGTCGAAGTGCATGTCGCGGGGGAATTCATCGGCCTCATCTTCAAAGATGAAGAGGATGGCGAAATCTCCTACGCCTTCAACATGTCGATCCTGGAAATGGATCTGCCAGAGCCACCGGCTTCTCGCGCCCGTTAGGTCTTCTCTACGAAGCCGTCCACCAGCGCTTGGATGCGTGTATCCATAGTCCGCCATTGCGAAAGCTGCGCGCGTTTGAAGCGGTAGCTGAGCGCGAGCCCGGTGCGCAGCGGCATGTCGCGCAGGCAGTTCGGCGAGGGAATATCTGACGCGAGCTTGGTGCACAGAAGCACGATCGGGCCCTGAGACCCGGTACCCACAAACAGATACTGATCGTGATAGCCCGAATCGGCGCGAAATGCGTATTGCCGCAAACCGTAGGGTCCCACTTGCCCTTTGGGGTTTTCGACCTGGGCAATATAGATGCGGTCGAGCCGCTCCCCCTCCGGCAATAAGGTTTGATCGCTCTTCAGCATGAGGTTGATGATGCGAGAATCCGGGGCATTGGCGGTCAGATCCTGTGCCGCGCCGAGCGTATAGCCCTGAAAATCCGGCAGCAGGGCGATCAGAGCAAGTTCATTCATGACGCCCCCGCGCCGTGCGCTCGCCAGCAAGATGTAGTTTGCCGGAATCCGCAGCCGAGTGGAGCCGAGTGCGAGAGCGATCGGGCGGTTGGCGTCGGTCGGCGCGGGCTGTTCCTGCGCCAGGCCGGGCGGCGCGGGCGCGAAATAATAGGCGAGCACCAACGCCGAAAGGCAGGCGGTCACGAAAAACACCGTGAGCGGGATCACCCAGCCCGAGCGGCGCTTAGCCGGTCCGGCGAACTCTTCACTCGCATGGCTCATCTAACGCGTTCCGTCATGCCTGCCGTCTCGTATCCTATCTAGTACAGGCGGCGGCGCCTCCAAAAGGGACAAGTATCGGTCAGGCACGCCCCGATCTGATCCAAATCGGCACAAAAACGGGCCCAAATGCGGGCACGCCATCTGCAACCACCGGCTTACAAACGCAGGAGCCGGTCCGATGCATGCTTTCTCGTTGTTCATCTTCGCCGTTACAGCAGGCTTCACGGCTTCGGGGATCATCGCCAATATTTACCGTGTTTGCGGCTTCAAGGCCGAAAACACCACCGGACGCGTGTTCCAGGCTGCCGTCCTGGTCGTGGCCGGTCCGAATGTCCTGTTCGAAAAGGCCATGCGCGGGCTTCGCCAAAAGGAGTGGAAGCCGGTCACCTTCTGGCTGGTTTCCGCGGGCGTGTTCTATTGGAGCCTAGCCCTTGGGCTTCTTGTTCTGGAAATCGCCAGCCGCTTTTAGGCCAGAGCAAGGCGCGTTACTTACAAGACTCCGAGCATTTCCCCCACCAGCGGGTGGCGGACGATGTCCGCTTCTCCCAGACGCACCACGGCAATGGTCTCTACGCGCTCCAGACGCGCTGCGATCTCCCGAAGGCCCGACAGGCCCGGCAGCAGATCCGTCTGATCCGGATCTCCCGTCAGCACCATGGTTGAACGCCAGCCTAGCCGCGTCAGCAGCATCTTGATCTGGCCATAGGTGCAGTTCTGCGCTTCGTCGATGACGATAAAACAATCGTTGAGTGTGCGTCCGCGCATATAGGCGACGGGTGCGATTTCGATGGTGCCTTCCGCGAGAAGCGCTTTTAGCCGCTTTGTCCCAAGCCGTTCCGTGAGTGCGTCATAGAGCGGACGAAGATAGGGCGCGAGCTTCTCCCCAACGTCGCCAGGCAGAAATCCGAGGCTTTCGCCGGCCTCGACCGCCGGCCGGGAAAGGACGATGCGGGCCGCGCGCCCGGCATCCAACGCATCCACAGCCTTGGCGATGGCGAGGTAGGTCTTGCCGGTTCCGGCGGGCCCGAGAGCCAGGATAACCGTGCGTTCCTCGATAGCGTCCAGGAGAGTCTGCTGGACCGGGCTGAGTGCCCGCACATTCTTTACGTATTTGCGATCCCGGACGTCGCTTTCCAGCGGGGTCCAGTTGATCCCCGTCGGATATAGGGTGTGGATGTTTGCGCTTTGATGATGGCCTCGATCCCGCATTTTGTTACGCACGGCACGTCTGGCCATGGCCACCCCCACCCTTGCGACTCAAACGCCGAATCAAAGCGTAACGGGTTTCCCGGAATCCGTCGCGCGAAGAATTTGTTGCAACATTTTTTGTGAACGCATGAGAGGCAAGTCTTTCACCAATCGGAAGGATGTGCGTCTTGTCTCCAGGTGCAGCGTCGATGTCTTATAGGGGAAACGACGCGGAGGCCCGCATGCCGCTTTACGCTCTCGACGACTGGCGTCCGGAATTGCCTCCCGAAGGGGAGTATTGGCTTGCGCCGAACGCGGTCCTGATCGGGCGGGTGAGGCTGGCAAGAGGGGCAAGCGTCTGGTTCGGAAGCGTGCTGCGCGGCGACAATGACTGGATCAGCGTCGGCGAGAACACAAACATCCAAGATCTTTGCGTGCTGCATACCGACCCCGGCATTCCCCTGACCCTGGGCGCGAATGTGTCGGTCGGCCATGGCGCGGTCGTCCATGGCGCAATCGTCGGGGATAATTCCATCGTCGGAATGGGTGCAACGCTGTTGAACCGCGCGAAGATCGGCAGGAATTCCATTGTTGGGGCGCATGCGCTGATCCCGGAAGGAAAGGAATTCCCCGACAATTCCCTCATCGTGGGCGTTCCGGGAAAAGCGGTGCGCAGCATCCCGGAAGAAGATGTCCCGATGCTATTGCTGAACGCGCAAATCTATTGCGAGCGGTGGCGGCGCTACCGGACCGAGCTCAAAGAGGTTTGAAATCGGAAAACGGGGCCTAGGACGCCTTCTGCCAGACACGGCGGATGCGAACGTCTGCGTCGGGTCCAAAATTGAACCAGGCAGCTTTGCCGCGCGACGCGTCGACGACGAAAAGCGAATCGGTTTTGCCGAGCTCCGGCACCAGACGATTGCGGACGGCATTCACGGTCTGCGTGGTCGAAAGGATCCACACATTGTGCACCAGACGATGAGCGGATCCTAAAGAGGTGATGGCTCGTTCGAAGC
>JAXDMY010000132.1:0-16039 GCA_034665805.1 Alphaproteobacteria bacterium | reverse complement strand
CCGTCGATATGGAAGAAGACCACTAAACGATTCTGTTGGTGAGGGTTCCGATCCGTTCGATTTCGATCCTCACCACATCGCCCGCGTTCAGGAACTCGCCGCGCCCGGTGCCAACCCCCGCCGGCGTGCCGGTGAGAATGATATCGCCGGGATAGAGTGTCATGCCGCGCGAAAGGTGGGCGATCTGATCGGCGAGCGTGAAGATCATCTCAGCTGTGTTCGAGTCCTGTTTGAGGACGTCATTCACCCAGAGCTTGAGGAAAAGATCCTGCGGATCGGGAATATCGTCTGCGGGCACGATCCAGGGGCCGAGGGGGCAGGAACCGTCGAAAGATTTCTGACAGGTCCAATCGAAGTGGAACGGCGATTTTTCGCTCGCTTCGGGCCGTTTCGACAGATCGCGTGCCGAAAGATCGTTGGCGCAGGTGTAGCCGGCGACATAATCAAGCGCGCGTTCGACGGGGATATTCCTGGCTGGCCTGCCAATCACCGCGGCGAGCTCGACCTCCCAATCGAGCTTCTTGGAATAGCTCGTCGCGGCGACGGTCGCGCCCGGATCGGTGACGCAGCGCGACGCCTTGAGGAAATGCCAAGGCGCTCCGCCGTTCGCTTTGGGATCGGGGTCGAGCGGACGTCCCAGTCGTTTGGCCATTTCGAGGGCGTGGTCGCGGTAATTGGCGCCGGCGCAATAGATCGCACTCGGCCAGAGCACAGGCGCGCGCAGATGCGTATCGGCGAGAGGGGACCCATTTGCAGGATTGGTCCGCATTGCGGTTTGGATCACATCCGCCGCGCGCGGCCAATCTTCCAACAACCCCAACACGCTGGCGTATGAGGGGCGGCCGGTGAGAGTCGCCGCATCGAATACCGAATCGCCAATGATGATTCCGGCACGCGGGCCGTTCGCCGCTTGATAGGTCGCCAGTCTGTAACCGGTCATAACTTAGGCTCTCCTTGTTCGTCCTGCTTGGATCAATTGCAGCAGTCTGTATGGCGAAAGGGGCACTTGTGCAATGCGAACCCCGAAAGGTTCCAGCGCATTCTCGACCGCCGAGATCACGGCAGCCGCGCAAGGGATGACGCCCGCTTCGCCTGCGCCCTTGACGCCCAAGGGGTTCAGCGGCGATGGCGAGCAGCGGTAGAAGCTGTCGATTTTTGGAACCTCGGTCGCCGTCGGCATCAGATAATCGGCAAAGCTTGTCGTGGTCGGCTGACCGGCGTCGTCATAGCCCATGAATTCGTAGAGGGCGTTGCCGATGCCGTGCGCGATGCCGCCGCGGGTCTGGCCGTCGACAATCATGGGATTCACCTGCACGCCGTGATCGTGCAGTGCGAAATACCGCAGGATACGCACGCTGCCGGTTTCGATGTCGACCTCGACCTCCGCCACATGGCAGGCATTGGCGTAAGCGAGGTGATCGACACGGAAGGCCGCGCTCGCTTCCAAGCCCGGATCGAAGCCGGGTGGGAAGCCATAGCCCGGCCCGCCTCGCAGGGCCCGTGCGAGTTCGCCCAACGCCATTGCCTGTTCCGGCGAGTCCTTCACCCGTACCACGCCATCGGCGAGTTCCAGATCATCGGGGGAACGCTGCATCAGCATTCCGGCGAGGGCCTTCGCCTTATCGCCCACCGCGCGCGCCGCCAGCAGCACCGATGAGCCCGCCGTTACGGTTTGCCGGCTGGCAAAGCCGCCAAGGCCCACGGGCACGACAGAAGAATCGCCCGCGACCACCGTCACGTCCTCGGGCCGCATGCCCATTTCCTGGGCACAAATCTGCGCCAGCGCGGTGGCAAGGCCCTGGCCCATCGCCGATGCGCCGGTCAGGACCGAGACCCGTCCGGTGCCGCTGACACGCACCAGCGCCATTTCGAATGGCCCACGCCCCGTGCCCTTCAAGCCATGCGCGAGGCCTATCCCAAGATAGCGCTTGGCTTGGCGTGCCTCTTGCTGACGGCGCGGGAAATCGCCCCATTCGGCGCGGGCAAGCATCTCGGCCTGGGTCGCGGGATAGTCGCCGCTGTCGTAAAGGATGTGCGCCCCCGAACGCGCTTTCAACGGACTCTCGTAGGGCATCTTCTCGGGCGGAATGAAACTGCGCGCCCGCACTTGCGCGCGATCAAGCTTCAGCTCTCTCGCGATGCGGTCCATCAGCCGTTCCATCGCGAAGGCCGCTTGCGGATACCCTGCGCCCCGCACCGAGGATACCGGCACCTTGTTGGTGTAGGCCACGACCACATCCATGGCGAGCGCCGGCACCAGATAGGGGCCGGTGATTGCCGACGCCGAATTGTAGGGCAGGTTGACGTCCTGCAGCGCATAGGCGCCCTGATCGTGAACAAGCTTGCCGCGAATGCCCATTATGCGCGCATCCGCATCGACCGCGATCTCCACGGTCCAATATTGATCGCGTTCCTGCACCGCGGAGATGAAATGTTCGCGGCGGTCCTCCACCCATTTCAGCGAGCGCTTCAGAAGCTTGGCTGCGGCAACCAGAGCCACGTCTTCGGGATAGACGCAGAGCTTGGGTCCGAAACCGCCGCCGATGTCGGGCGCTGCCACGCGCAAGCGGTTTTCGTCGATGCCGGTGAAGGCGCATAGATTCTGATGCAGATCATGCGCCTTTTGCGTCGAGGCCCAGAGCGTGATGCCGTCCGAGGCGGAGGCATATTCGGCGACCGCGCCACGCCCTTCGATCGAATGGGCGCCGCCACGATGCTGGAAATATTCCTCGCGAAAGATATGAGCGGCATTGCGGAACGCAGCATCCGCATCGCCATAGGCGACACGATAGGTGGTCACTACGTTGGACGAAAGCTCGCGCCGCACGGGGGGGGAACCCGCCTGGGCCGATAGCCGCGCATCGGTGACGGGGGCGAGGACTTCGTAATCCACCTCGACCAGCGCGGCGGCATCTTCGGCGACATAGCGGCTCTCGGCGGCGACCATGGCGATGGGTTCGCCGACAAAGGCGACCTCGCCATGCGCAAGCGGGTAAGGCCACATGGTCTCGCGTGGCTTTCCGCCCTGGCCCGGTTCACGCACCATGCGGCGCTTCGCGAGCGCCGGCGCAAGATCATCCAGGGTCAGAATCGCGTATACGCCGGGGAGCGCTCGCGCCGCGCGCGCATCGATGCCGCCAATGGCGGCGTGCGCATGCTGGCTGCGCACGAAGGCCACATGGAGCAATCCGGGAAGCCTGATGTCGTCAACGAAGCGGCCGCGACCGGTGAGGAGCGGCTTGTCTTCCAGGCGCCGAAACCGCGAACCGATGCGGCCGTCGCGCGGGGCATTCGTGATCTTCGAGCTCAATAGATCGCGCGCGCGGCCTTCGTGACCACGTCCTTGGGAAGCGCGTAAAGCGAAGCAACCACGGCCTCGGCCTCCGGTCCGCTCACCGGATCGATGTCGATCATCGTCTTGTTCGCATCGGCGAGAAAGGCGGGGTCTCTCAATGTCGCGTCGAAGGCCGCGCGCAGCATGGCTTTACGGTCGGCGGGAATGCCTGGCGGCGCCACAAAGGGGCGCGCCAGGACTTCGCTCGCCACCGCGAAATCGAGCATCTGGCGTTGCTCGGTCGTCTTGGTCAAACTGCTGGCGAGCGGAACATCCGGCAGATCGGGAGCTTTGCTGGGCGCTGCCTGGATCAGGATATTGATCTTCTTCTCTGTGACCCAATTCCCGTAGCGGCTCTTCACCGTGCTCCAGGAAATGCCGCACAGTCCGTCCACCTCATGGCGCTGCATGGCGAGCGTGATGTCCGTGGTACCGGGAAAACCGGTGGCCAGCCGGATCTTGGCGCCGAACACATTCTTGTAAAGCTTGGCAAAAATATCCGGATCGCCTGCCGGTCCTTCTCCGCCGGCGGTGAACTGCTTGGTCATGGCATCGTTCCAAGTCTTGATCGGCGAGGTGTTCCAGCTGATGCACAGCGTGACATCCTTGGTGGCGCTGCCGAGCCAGGTGAATTTCCTCGCGTCGAAATTCGCTTGGCCGATCAGCGCGGCGCTTGCCATGCCGCGCGCGAAGGTCCCGATCACGGTGCCGTCCTTCGGAGCCACCGAGAATACGTAATTGGCGGCCTTGATGCTGCCCGCGCCCGGCATGTTCTGCGGGATGACGGTGGGATTTCCCGGAATGTGCTTGCCGAGATACTGCGCCAGCACGCGCGCGTAAAGATCATAGCCCCCACCCGCGGAATAGCCGATGATGATCGAGATGGTGCGCCCTTTATAGAAGTCGGCGGGAGCGGCGGCCTCAGCCGGATGCGAGGAGGTGAGCGCCAGGGCCGCGGCGCCGAGGCCAAAAAGCGCGCGCCTTGTATCGGAGAGGAGGCAGTTCATCATCTTTGCATCCTCCCCGATCGTGTCTAGTTGAAAAGCTGCGGGAATTTCGCCTTCAACTCGGCGCGAAGCTTCGCGCTGACATCGACGACCGGCGGGAACGTGCCCTTCAGCAATTTGTCGTAGGGAATGCACGCATCGATCAGGATGCGATTGTTGAAATTCCCCGGAAGATAAAGCGGGTCGCGTTTGGACGCCCAGGCTTTCTGCACCAGATCGATATCCGTCATCGGATCGAATCGCGTCGACATCGCCCACAGCACCTGATCGAGGTCGCCGGCATCGATGTCTTCATCGACCACCACCGTCCATTTCCCGGCATAGGCGCCGCCCTGGCAGGAGCAGGCCACGTGCAAGACGTTTCGCGCGTGCCCCGGATAACGCTGCTTGATTTGAATCGCGGTGAAGCGCGTCGCGGGCCCTGCCTCGTGATTCCACACCCCCAGAATGTCGGGAATGCCGCAGGCTTCCAACGCGCGCCAGACCTGCGCCGCGCCGGCTATGCCCTTCAGGAGCCCGGTTTCATCGACGGGCTTGTGTTGCGGCGCACAGGTGAGGATCGGATTGTTGCGGTGAAGGATCGTTTTGACCTCGAGATAGGGCCGCGCAACCGTGTCGTCGGAGTAATAGCCCATCCACTCGCCGAACGGCCCTTCCTCGCGGACCATGCCGGGCACCGCTTCCGCTTCGATGGCGATTTCGGCGTCGGCCGGAATGGGAAAGCCCGTATAGGGCCCACGGATGACGTCAATCGGCTCGCCGCGCAGGCCGCCCGCAAAGTCGAGCTCGCTGATGCCTTCGGGCAGCGGGCTTGCCGCCAACATGAAGAGCAGCGGGTCCTGACCGACCAGCACGACCACTTTCATCTTCTCGCCGCGCGCAAAATATTTGTCGCGGTGAATGCGGCCGTGCTTTCCCTCGGTGATCTGACAGCCGATGGTCTTTCCGTCATAGACCTGGTTGCGATAGCAGCCGAGATTGAACCAGCCCGCATCCGGGTCCTGGGTGATGACGCAATTGGCCGTGCCGATATAGCGCGCTTTGTCCATCTCGTGATGGCGCGGCACGGGAAATTTCAGGACGTCGATCTTGTCTCCAGTCAGGATGTTTTCGAGGATCGGCCCGTCCTTCACCGTGCGTGGAGGGATGTGCTTCATCGTCTGGATTCGGTCGTAATATTGCTTGACGATGTCGATCTTGCGCTCGCGTTCCAGCGGCAGGCCGAGGGTTAGCGCCACGCGCTTCACCGATGAGAAATGGCCGTAGAGGGTGCGGTACCCCTTCGGATAGCCCGGGATTTCGTCGAACAACAGCGCAGAGGCCGTGCCGTGGCTGTGCTCGGTGAGCATATGGGTGATAGCGCCCATCTCCGCGTCCCAGCTGGCGCCGTTGACGCGGACGAGCTCGCCCATCTTCTCGACCTGGTCGATCCAGCCGCGCAGGCCGCCATAGCCGCCTCGCACCAATTTCAGGCCCGCTTCGCTCGCCTGGGACACTCCATGCCTCCAGAAAGTGTACCAAAATTGGAAATTAAGTTGATTTTGGTACGGAGTCTATCGCAATCGAGAGAGCCTACGTGTTACAGGAACCCAGCACAAATCATCCCACGCGAAGGCCAGGATGTCGCGACGCTTTGAGGATGCGGCACGCAGCGGAAAAGTCATTGGCCGGTCGCTTCCGCGTCTCGAGGATGAGCCATTGCTGTTGGGGCAGGGGCGCTTCGCCGATGACATCTCCTTTCCCAACCAGCTTCATATGCGCGTTGTGCGCTCAGAGCACGCCCATGGGCGCATTACCGGAATCGACATTGCCACGGCGGGCGCGTTCGCCGGCGTGGTCGCGGTGTGGACAGGCGCGGACATCAAGGACCTGCCGCCGATCGATTTCCGCGATCCGGCGGCGGAGGCGCTGAAGCCCTATCGGCAGCCTGTGCTCGCGCAGGATGTTGTGCGCTATGTCGGCGAGCCGGTGGCCGCGATATTTGCGGATGATCCCTATGTCGCCGAAGACGCCGCCGCGCTCGTCGTGGTGGACGTCGCGGAATTGCCGCCCCTGATGTCCGCGAACGATGCGCCTGCCGAATTCGCTGCCGGCCTTTCCACCGAGCCGGTGATCTTGCGCAATTCCTATGGTGATCTCGATGCGGCGTTCGCGGCGGCAACCCACATCATCGCGCTCGAACTTTCGATCGGGCGCCATTCCGGCGTGCCCTTGGAGACGCGCGGTGCGCTGGCGCGCTATGATGCCTCGCGCGACGTGCTCGAACTTTACGGCGCCGCCAAAGTACCGCATCGCACGCGCGACAATCTCGCGCGGATGCTTGGCCGCAAGCTCGAATCCGTCCATCTCAAGGAAGGCCATGTCGGGGGCGGTTTTGGCATCCGCGGCGAGCTCTATCCCGAGGATGTGCTTGTTTCGCTCGCTGCGCTGCGCTTCGGGCGGCCGGTGAAGTGGATGGAGGACCGGCGCGAGCATCTCCTGACCGCCAATCATTCGCGCGAGCAGCGTCACCATATACGCGCAGGTGTGGATGCCGATGGCCGCGTGCTGGGAATCGATGACGAGTTCTTCCATTCGCAAGGCGCCTATGTGCGCACCCATGGCGCGCGCGTGCCCGAGCTCACGGCCGGCATGTTACCCGGCAATTATCTCGTGCCGGCGTTCCGCAGCACGGCGCATTTCCGGCTCACCAACAAGACGCCGGCGGCGACCTATCGCGCGCCGGGGCGCTATGAGGGCACTTTCGTGCGCGAACGCTTGATGGATGCGGTCGCGGCAAAGCTCGATCTTGATCGCATCGAAGTGCGGCGGCGCAATCTCATTGGCAAGGAGCAGATGCCGTTCGCGCGGGGACTAAGCGCGCTGGGCACGGATGTGGTGCTCGATTCCGGTGATTATGCCGGGCTGCTCGACAAGGCGTTGGCGGCGATGGGATGGGACCGCTTGCAGAAGGAACTCGTCCGCCGTCGCGCGAAAGGCGAAGCGGTGGGCGTGGGCCTTGCCTGCTTCGTCGAAAAGACCGGCCTTGGCCCCAAGGACAGCGTGCGTCTCAGCGTGGATGCGTCCGGCGCGGTCGAGCTGGTGACGGGCGGCGCTTCGTTGGGGCAGGGGTTCGAGACCGTGATGGCGCAAATCTGCGCCGATGCGCTCGGCGTCGATTATCGCCGCATCAGCGTCATCCACGGCCAGACCGACCGCATCGCCGATGGCGTCGGCGCGCATGCATCGCGCGCGACCGTGATGACGGGAAGCGCGACTCATGACGGCGCGCTCGCTCTGCGTGCCAAGGCGTTGGAGGCCGCGGCCGAGCTGCTGCAGGCGCCGGCGGTCGCACTCGACATCGTCGATGGCGTGGTCGTGCGGCGCGGACAGGAATCCGGTCCTTCCGTAGCCCTTGGCGAGATCGCGCGTCAGCACGGCGGCCTGCTGACCGCCGAAGGCCGGCATCATACCGATCACATGACCTATCCCTATGGCGTTCACATCGCACAGCTGCGCATCGATTGCGAAACCGGCGCCGTCGCCATCGAACGCTTCCTCGTCGCCTATGACATTGGGCGCGCCGTCAATCCGATGATGATCCAAGGTCAGATCGCGGGCGGTTATGCGCAAGGATTGGGTGGCGCCCTCTATGAGGAATTCCGCTACAGCGCAGACGGTCAGCCGCTGTCAGTGACCTTCGCCGATTATCTTATCCCGACCGCGTGCGAAGTATCGGCGGTTGAGATCCTCTTGACCGAAGATGCGCCAAGTCCGCTCAACGCGCTCGGCATCAAAGGCGCGGGCGAAGCAGGCGTGACCGCGGTAGGCGCGGCCATTGCCTCCGCCATCGATGATGCCATCGGCTTGCCCTTCGCCGTGACCGAGCTTCCCGTCACCCCCCAGCGCATCCTCGCGTTGATACGGGGTAAATCACTGGGCCTCGCTTCGCGGGCCGGTCCGTCACCGACATCGAACCGTCATAAAGCCTGATTAGTTTTAATTCTGATCATGACGCAGGCCAATCCCACCGATGTGAATTTGGCGACTCTCGTAAGCGGGTTGATTGCGTTTTTGAACGAACAACAGAAACTGCAAAAGCCGACCTTGCCTGGTCCGTTTCCGACGACCTTACACGCGTGTTTGAGGTTTGTGGCCATCATATCGTGGCCCTCGTGCTCGTGGCCCGATCGGACGACGAAGTCGTAGCGACGGAACGGCAGGCGATCCTTCGCCATTGTGTGGATCGCGCACAGAAAGCGGGACTGAAATTGTCCTCGGCGGAAAGGGCATCGCTCTATGATTGCTTGCGCTACTTCCGCCCGAATTTGATGCAATTCATTTCCGCCATGGAACAATTGAAACAGGACACCAAAGATGAAGCCGCCGCCCTGATCGCCGCAGCTCGGGAGGTGGTCGAAGCCGACGGTATCGTGCGCCTGCAGGAAGCCCTCTACATCACGATGTTGCAGCGCGATCTGCATGCGCTCTAACGAAGCGGCAAGATTTGAACGACTCGATCTGACGGCGCGACCTTGGACCAGGCGTCTTGCCCGGTCTGCGCGAGGGCCAAATCCGCCGCCCCAAACGAGAATGGCAAGACCAGGGCCGTAAACCTTGCGCTTCCGAGCATGCTCATGAAAACCCTCTATTTCAGGCGGAAACGATCAAGCCCGCGCCAGGCGAGACTATGGCGAGGCGGCACGGTATAGTCGCGGTACAAAGCCAGTTTGGGAGCCTTCGATGGTTCGTTTGATGTCTCGCGCATGGGGTTTGCTTGGCGCTGTGGCCGTCGTGGGGAGTTGGTCCGCCTTGAGCGCACAAAGCCCGTCGGCCATTCCCGACCTCTCCGGGGTCTGGGGGCGCAACACCATCGACTATTCCGCACCGGCAGCGGGCAAAGGCCCGGTCAAGAACATCTCCGGCAGCCGCAACGTCATGGTGGGCGATTACAACGATCCCATGCTCAAGCCCTGGGCCGCCGAAATCGTCAAACGCAACGGCGAAATCGCCAAGACCGGCGATGCGTTCCCCACCGCCCATAATCAGTGCTGGCCCGAGCCGCCGCCTTATATTCTCGGCAATCAGCAATTGCAGGTCCTGCAGCAGAAGGACCAGGTCGTGCTGATGTACTCCCACGGCTCCCAGGTTCGTCACGTCCGTCTGAACGCGACGCATCCGGCCAAGGTCACACCCTCCTGGTATGGCGATTCCATGGGCCATTACGAAGGCGACACGCTCGTCGTCGATACGATCGGCGTGGCGGTTGCGCACCTCTCCTCGCTCGACCGCTATGGCACGCCGCACACCGAGGCGCTGCATGTCGTCGAGCGCTACCACATGATCGAGCAGACCGTGTCGACCGAGCCTCGCGGTACGGGCGGCTTCCGCGGCGATGACGACGCGGTCGATCGCACATACAAGGGTAAAGTGATGCGCGTCGATTTCACCGTCGAAGATGCGGGCACGTTCAACATGCCGTGGTCTGGAGTCGTCGTGTACAACCGCGCCCCAGGCCGTTTCATCGAGGACGTCTGCGCGGAGAACATCCATGATTACATCATGGATCGCGACAGCGCCGTCCCAACCGCGAAAACCACGCTCATCTCGGGCGAGTGAGGCGCCTACGAATCGATGGTGTTCCCATCGGTTGCGGCATTGGGCGGAGCGCTTTGCGTCACTGGCGATCGCTGAGGCCGATATGAACCAAACCAACTCAAGCGCCCTGATGAGTGAGATCAGTCATCGGGTGAAGAACAATATGCAGATGCTGCAATCGCTGCTCGGCGCGGCGGCGCGCGAAGCGAGCATCCCCGAAGCGCGTGAAGTTCTGGCCGATGCGGTGCGCCGCGTCGGCGCGATGGCCGCGGCACAGAACAGCCTCTATTGCATCGACGCGACGAACTTCGAAGCCCGCGCCTTGTTGGAAGCGCTGGTCCGCAATGCGAGCCAGGGAGTCGCGGGCAAGGCCGACATTCGGATCGAAGCGGCGTCCGGTCTGCTGGCGAACGACGCAGCCGTCCCGCTCTGCTTGCCTTCGCCGCCGATGTTCCCGGCTTTGCGCTTGTTGCGGTGTTTGTTCTTCTCTTTTCCGCCCATATAGGTGGTGTCCGCTTCAAGGAACATGCCTTCGCCGCCCAGCGGACCAAGCGCGCCATCATCCATCGCCGCGCGGATGCGGTGAGTAAGGAACCAAGCGGTTTTCATGCTGCATTGAAGCATCCGCTGAATTTGGCGAGTCGCAATGCCCTTCTTGCTCGCGCACATCAAATGGATGGCTTGCAGCCAGAGGTGCAGCTTCAGGTGCGAGGACTCAAAGATGGTCCCCATGCGCACGGTGAACGGCTTTCCGCACGCGTAGCACTTGCGCAGGCCAGGGCGGGTAGTCTTGCCGTTCAGCCGGCCAACGTGTTCCTCGGTCGCGCCGCAAAACGGGCAAGTCGGACCATCGGGCCAAAGCTTCGCTTCGACGTAAGCGAACGCTGCGGTTTCGTCCTGGAAATGAGCGGCGGAAAGAATCGACTGGGCCATTGGAAATCTCCTATGGCCAAGACACTAGATCATGGGGTTAGGTATGTCAAGTGTAACGTTTCCCCCCGCAAGCAGGGGAGGAAAAGAAACAACCGAGGCGGAGGATGGGGGCCGACCATATCGGTCTCATAGGGCAATTGCGCGAAGCATCGGGAGCGACGGTGCGTCTCGCGGCATCCATGCTCTATCGCGGCGATGATGCGCGCGGCTTGGAAAGATTGGCCGGCATCGCAGCGCTTGCCAAAGCACCGCTCATCGCCACCGATGATGTGCTCTATCATCACCCCGACCGGCGTCCCTTGCAGGATGTCATCACCTGCATTCGCGAGCATTTGACTCTGGAGCGCGCGGGCAAGCGCCTTGCCGCCAATGCCGAGCGCCATCTCAAACCGCCCGAAGAGATGCACCGCCTGTTCCGCCGCCATCCCGAAGCGGTGGAGGAGACGCTGGCCTTCATCCAATCCTGCCGCTTCTCGCTCGACGAGCTGAAGCCTTCCTACCCGTTGGAGACTCGTCAGGGTTTCGCCACGCCGCAGGACGCGCTGATCGCTTTTGCCGAGGAAGGGGCGCGAAAACGATACCCGGACGGCATTCCGCCCAAAATCCGAAAGGCGTTGGAGTACGAACTCAATCTTGTCGCCGAGCTGAATTACGCGCCCTATTTTCTCACCGTCCATGACATCGTGCGCTTCGCCAAATCGGAAGCCATCCTTTGCCAGGGGCGCGGTTCGGCCGCCAATTCGGCGCTCTGCTTCTGCCTCGGCGTCACCGAGGTCGATCCCATGCGCAGCGATCTTCTGTTCGAGCGCTTCATTTCGGCCGAACGGGGCGAGCCGCCCGACATCGATATCGATTTCGAGCATGAGCGCCGCGAGGAAGTGCTCCAATATGTCTACAGGAAATATGGCCGCGAGCGGGCCGGGCTGACCGCCACCACGATCTGCTATCGCGGCCGCAGCGCCATTCGCGAAGTCGGCAAAGTCTTCGGGCTTTCGCAAGACGTGACCGCCTCGCTCGCCGGAACCCTATGGGGTTGGTCGCCTTCGGGCGTGACGGACGAGGAAGCCAAGGGCGTGGGCCTCGATCCGGGCGAGACACGACTGACCCAGGTGCTGTCCCTCGCCCGCGAGCTGATCGATTTCCCGCGCCATCTTTCGCAGCATGTCGGCGGCTTCGTCATCACCGAAGGCCGGCTTGACGACATCGTGCCCATCGAGAATGCGGCGATGGAGGAGCGCACCGTCATCGAATGGAACAAGGACGACATCGAGGCGCTGCACATTCTGAAGGTCGATCTCCTCGGGCTCGGCATGCTGTCGTGCATCCGCCGGAGCTTCGAGCTCCTGGGGCCGCATTACAACGAGCGCTTCAAAACCACTGCCGATATTCCGCCCGAGGAAAAGCTGATTTACGACATGCTGTCCCGCGCCGATTCCATCGGCGTGTTCCAGGTCGAAAGCCGGGCGCAGATGTCCATGCTGCCGCGGCTCAAGCCGAAAGAGTTCTACGATCTCGTCATCGAAGTGGCGATCGTGCGGCCCGGTCCCATTCAGGGCGATATGGTGCATCCCTATTTGCGGCGGCGTGAGGGAAAGGACCCCGTCATCTATCATTCGCCCTCGCCCGAACATGGTCCGGCGGATGAATTGAAAAAGGTGATGGAAAAGACGCTCGGCGTGCCGTTGTTCCAGGAACAGGCGATGCGTGTCGCCATCGAAGCGGCGAAGTTCAAACCCGCCGAGGCGGACCGCCTGCGCCGCGCCATGGCGACGTTCCGCCGCGTCGGCACCATTCAGACCTTCCGCGACAAATTTGTGGGCAATATGAGCGCCCGCGGTTACCCGCGCGAATTTGCCGAAAATTGTTTTCGCCAGATCGAAGGCTTCGGCGAATATGGCTTTCCCGAAAGCCATGCCGCGAGTTTCGCGCTGCTGGTCTACGCTTCGGCCTGGATCAAATGCCATTATCCCGATGTGTTTGCCTGCGCGTTGTTGAACAGCCAGCCCATGGGCTTTTATGCGCCGGCGCAGATCGTGCGCGACGCCGCCGAACATGGTGTGGACATCCGCGCCGTGGATGTGAACTTCTCGAACTGGGACTGCACGCTGGAAGCCTCTTCGCTTGATGCCAATCGTCTGCATCGCCGTCATGCGGCTATGCAAAGCGACATCCGAACCACGCATGCGATGCGCCTGAGCTTGCGCCAGATCGCGGGGTTTGCGGAAAAAGAGGCTAAGCGCATCGAAGAGATGCGCGGCGGCGGCTTTTCCTCGCTGCGCGAATTCTGGCTGCGGACAAAGCTTTCCATCGGCACGCTGAGACGCCTGGCCGAGGCCGATGCTTTCGTTTCCTTGGGTCTTGACCGGCGCCAAGCACTGTGGGAATTGCGCGCGCTGCGGCGCATGGCCGACAAGGACGATCTGCCGCTATTTGCACGTGCACTTCTCTCACCTTGCGAACCTGACGCCGGTCTTCCCCCTATGCCGCCGGGTGAAGAGGTGCTCGAGGATTACCGTCATCTGCATCTTTCGCTCAAAGCCCATCCGCTGGCTTTTTTGCGGAGCCGTCTCGCTTCCCGGCGCATCCTGCGTAACGAAAAACTTCCCGAAACCGCCTCGAACCGGCGCGTGACGGTGGCGGGACTCGTCCTGGTGCGCCAGCGGCCGGGTAGCGCGGAGAGCATCTTCATGACCATCGAAGATGAAACCGCCATCGCCAACATCATCGTCTGGCCGCATGTCTTCGAAAAATTCCGCGGCGTGGTGATGGGCGCGCGTCTGGTGGCCGTCACCGGCAAGGTGCAGAACGAGTCCAACGTGGTTCATGTTCTGGCCGAACGGCTCGACGATTTGACGCCCATGCTGGATCTTTTGTCGGCTGATGAGGTCCACACCGCAGCGCCATCCGGCCCGCAATTCTTCGGGATGTCGGACAATGTCCAGATCATGCCGAAGGGCCGAAATTTCCATTGAGATTCTCACAACAAGCTTCCGCAGCCTTCGGCCTCCAGGCGGCACGCGCGTTCATCGTCCGGTGAAGCTGCGGTACACCGTGAGCCCGACTATCAGGAACACGACGAACATCGCAACGAACAGGAAGAACAGGAACTTCGCGATCCCGACCGAGGCGCCCGCGACGGTGGTGAAGCCAAACAGCCCGGCAATGAGTCCAACAACAAGGAAAATGAAGGCCCAGCGTAGCATGGTGTTTCCTCTTGGCTGTGCGGCCCCGACAAAACGCCTAGCGTAAACCCGGTGTTCCATAAACAATCGCCTCCCGGTGATGCGGGGAGGCGCCCGCTGTTCCATAAACAATCGCCCCCCGGTGATGCTGGGAGGCGATTGCCTTCAAAAGGCGAACCTATCCGCCTCGTGAGGCGCTTTTTGCCTCACCAATATTGTTCGGCGTGATAATAACTGAACGCCTCGGCGCGGATGGCGTCTTCGCCGTCATCGCTGGTCAAATCTTCCATGCGGTAGGCCGGAGCGTTCTCAAGCATGTCTTTGGCGACCGGGATCACATAGCCGCACTTGACGGAATCATAGTCCAGGATGGACCAAGGAATCGGGCGGAACCTCTCGCCCATCCCAAGCACGCCGCCGGACCCCAACACGGCGAACATGATGTTGTTCGACAACTTGTCGAGAACCACATCTTCCACCGTCCCGATCTTGTCGCCTGCACTGTTATAGACCGGGGTTCCTCTGACTTTCGAGGCCAGGATCGCCGTCGTGTGACCGCTAGGTGTAGGCATGGTTGTATCCTCTCTTAAGCTTCTGAAACGATAACCTTTCATTGGCGGAATCGTTCCGATCCCGCCTTGGCAACGTGCCAAAAAGCCCGTGAGGATTGGACTCGCTCTTCCGCTATAGTGAGGCAAACGGGGAACACGATGAAGCAGACGCTCGGAATTCTTGCTCTCACTGCCGCGATTGGATGGTCCGTAAACGCCGGCGCGATCACCGGCGACGTTCCGGAATTCAAGAAGCTCGCCGATGGCGTCTTTGCCTATATCGGCAAGCAGAACGATGCCAATGCCATGGTGATCGTGACGCCGACAGGCGTGGTCCTGGTGGACACCGGCAACAACAATTCGGATTCCCGTGCGCTTCTGACGAACATCCAGGCGGTGACGAAAGAACCCGTGCGCTATGTGGTGATCACCCAGAATCATGGCGATCACATCGGCGGCACGCCGCTCTTCTCGCCGCCGGCTCATGTCATTCTGCAGGAGCGGGTCGCGAAATCCTGGGCCGCGATGAAATCCTATCAAATCAATTCCTGGCGCAAGCGTTTTGCGGAGCGGACCGAGGCGCTGAAAACCGTCAGTCCGCTGGACAATGTGATCAGCTTCGATGGCCATATGAGTTTGCATTTGGGCGGCCGGGACATCGAACTTCTCTATGTCGATGATATCTACAATCCGGGTGACGTGGCGGTCTGGCTGCCCAAGGAAGGGGTGCTGCACGCCTCTTTCGCCGGCTACAAGGACCGGCACCCCGACATCCGCCCCGACTACAGCCACGGCACCACCACGGGGATGCTCAAGCAGCTTGAGGCCTATATCGCACTGAAGCCGAAAATCGTCATACCCGCCCATGGGCCCCTCACCGACGTGGCGGGGCTGGAAGCGGTTGTGGATTACCTCATCCTTGCGCGGCACAAGGTTCGCGACATGACCGATCGGGGCATGGCCCTGCCGGCCATCGAGAAGGCCTTCAATATGAATGAATACCGGGACTGGGACCGCACGGAGCATCTGTCCTGGACGGCGGATACGATTTATCGCGAGCTCAAAGGCGAGGGGCCGCAGGCCATTCAGATCACCGAAAAGCGCATCAGCGGCGTCGTCTCAAAAGCAGTCCAGGACGGGCGCTTCGTCACTGTCAAAGGCATGGACGGGGCGGAAACCCAGCTCCGCATTACGGCAGACACGGATGTCGCCGGCATCGCCGACCGGACGCTGGTCCGGCCGGGTATGAAGCTTTCGGCGCTCTACCAGATTCCAGAAGGCGTTAACCCTGCTTTGGGCTATGACGCCTTGGAGATGACGGTCACGCCCTAGGGCCTGTCCTCAATTGAGCCAAATGATAGCAGCTGCGAGGTGGATTGCGGCAAGGAAGTTTCTGGCGGTTTTGTCATAACGGGTTGCGATGGCGCGGAATTGTTTGAGTTTGCAGAAGAAGTT
>JAXDMY010000131.1:0-8400 GCA_034665805.1 Alphaproteobacteria bacterium | reverse complement strand
CTTGCCATGGGAAACCGTCTTTCCTTGAGGTCGAACCGTAGAAGCGTGACATCGTCGGAAAGCACCGAATGCGGCACGCTATCGAGGTTGGCAACGAGCGATGGCGGCGCAAAATCATTGAAGAGCGAAAGCTCGAAGCCGTCGATACGGTCGACGAACAACATGCCTTTCAGCGTATCGCCGCCCGCGAGGTAGCCCAACACCGACGCAACCGCCGGAATGATGACAGCATCGCGTGTCAGCAGATGCTCATGCGCATGCTCGACGGTCGGCAATATGCCCTCGCTGATAAGGCCGCTGGCGAAGGTTTCGGTCACCAGAACTTCCGCGCGTTGGGGAATGTCGCGGCCGACGACAAGTTCCGTCGAAGGCTTGCCGATGACCGCGATGCGATCCGAGAGGCCGTTCTGCGCGATGATCTCCCGCGCCCGCTCGGCGATAAGAGCGACCGTCTCGCAGGTGGTGACATGCGCTGCGCCCGCTCGCGCCGCCATCATCGCCAGAAGGCCCGCGCCCGTGCCGATGTCGAGAACGCGCTTTCCCGGCACAGCCCGCCGGATCGCCGCATCATAGGCGCTATTGCGCCGCTTATCGTCCATCATTGCGAAATGCCAGGGCGGCACCACGTCGCGATAGGTGGAGCGCAGATTGGCTTTCGCCAGCGTCGGGTCGGTCCCGAGTTCGACCGCCCTGCGGAAGGCCGCAATGGCCGCATCGGTATTTTTCGCGTCACGGTAGATGACGCCGAGATTGTTCAACGCATCGGCGTAATCGGGCTTGAGCGCGAGGGCCTGGTTGAAGGCGGCAATGGCTTCCTCGGTGCGGCCGACCTTGTTGAGGACGGCGCCATAATTGTTGTGCATCTCGGCGCTTGCCTCGGGCGACGAGACGGCACGCTTCATCAGATCGAGGGCTTCGGGCATGCGCCCCTGTTGAAAGCGGATGACTCCGAAGAGATGATTCACCTCGGCATGGCCGGGATTGCCGGCGAGGAAAAGCCGGCAGCTTTCGCCCGCCTCGTCATATTGCCCGTTTTGGAACTGCTGAAAGGCTTGCAGTATGGGATCGGAGATCATCGTTTCCGTCGGTGTGGTGGCGCGAGGAGAAGCGCAGGTCCTGGCTCTGTCTATTCCTTAGGACATGTAAACCGCGCGCGGTATAGAATGAAAGCTGATCTGAGAAATCCATTGGCAGGCACGGCTGGTATGGCGGTCGATCCGGAAACAATCAAGAAGCTCGGGCCACCCGAAGGAGGGCTCCCCTTCGAGATCGTCAAGCTTGGCCATGTTGTCCTCAATTGCACCGACGTGGAGCGGTCGGCCCGTTTCTACACCGAGATTCTGGGTTTCGAGATCTCCGACGTCTATCCCGAGGAGATGGTGCCGGGCGGCATGGTCTTCATGCGCTTCAACGAGGACCATCATGGCGTGGCGCTCGTCGGCTCCATGAAGGGCGGTTCGCCCAATGTGGAGCTCAACCACATGGCGTTTGAAGTCGCCACCCTGGATGAGGTGATCCGCGCTCGCAATCATCTCAAGAAGCACGGCGTCCGCATCGATTTCGAAGGACGGCGGCGCGCCGGAGTGCAGATCGCCGTGGAATTTCGCGACCCCGACGGGCACCGGCTGGAGATTTATTGGGGTCTGGATCGGGTGAAACCGGATGGAATCATTCGCCCGTCCTCCGAATGGAAGCTTGCGCGGAGCTTGAAAGCGGCGGTCATGGACCCGGTGCGCGGGCAGGACACGACGCTGAGAGATCCCGCGGCCCTGCAGGAGGGTGCTTCGCACGCGGCCGAACGGGACACCGGCGGCAGCTCCCGCTGGTAGACGCGATCATGCGCTCTTTGCTTCTGACCCCCGCTCTCTGCTGTATCGCCCTGTCCGCGCAAGCCGCCGACCCCGCGCTGATCGCCGCGGCCAAAAAGGAAGGCACCGTCGTCTGGTATACGACCCAGATCGTCGATCAATTCGCGCGCCCCGCCGCGGCGATGTTCGAGAAACTCTATCCGGGGATCAAAGTCCGCCTATCGCGCACCAACGCGACGACGGCAGCGATCAAGATCTTGCAGGAGAACCGGGCGGGCAAGAACCAATCCGACGTATTCGACGGCACCGTGACCGTGGTGCCGTTGAAGAAGGAGGGCTATGTCCTCAAATGGCTTCCCGATGCGGCGAAGGATTATCCGCCGCAATATAAGGACCCGGAAGGCTATTGGATCGCCACCAACATCTATGTGCTGACCCCGGCGTTCAACACGCGCAGCATCCCGCCGGGCCAGGAGCCGAAGAATTTCCAGGCCCTGCTCGATCCGAAATATCGCGGCAAGATGGTTTGGGCGGCCAGCCTGTCGAGTTCGGCGGCGACCGGCTTCATCGGCACGGTGCTGGACCAGATGGGCGAGGACAAGGGCATCGCCTATTTGCGGCAATTGCAGCAGCAGCGCATCGCATCCGTCGATGTCTCCGCGCGCCAGGTGCTCGATCAGGTGATCGCGGGGGAATATGGAATCGCGCTGCAGATCTTCAATCATCACGCGGTGATCAGCGCCAAGAAAGGCGCGCCGGTGAAATGGATTCCCATGGAGCCGGCAACCGGTCTTCTCTCCGTCGTTTCGATTCCAAAAAATGCGCCGCACCCCAACGCCGCCAAGCTGTTCGAGGATTTCCTGGTGTCGAAGGAGGGGCAGAAGGCCTATCAGGCCGCGGAATATCTGCCCGCCGACCCGGGGATTCCCGCGCTCGACGCGACGCTCAAGCCCGAAGGGGGCAAATTCCGCTCGCGATTTTTTTCGCCCGAAGAGACCGCCGAGAAAATGCCGCATTGGAAGAAAGTCTATGACGAGATTTTCCGTTGAGCGGGGAAAAGGGGGCACGCGGCACCGGCGCGGGGGTTGAAGCGCTGCTCAATCCGAAGAATGTGGTGATCGTCGGCGCCACGGACCGCCCGGGCAACTGGGCGCAGCGCGTCTGGCGCAATCTCAAGCGCTACAATTTCCCGGGGCCCATCTATCCGTACAATCCGGGCCGCGACGCCGTCTGGGACACACGCTGCTACCGTGACTTCGCATCGCTCCCCGAACGGCCCGATCATCTGGTGATCTTGATACCGGCTCACGCGGTTCCGGACGCGCTCGGCGATGCGGCGCGCGCCGGCGCCAGAAGCGGGACCATCATGACCTCGGGCTTCGCGGAATCCGAAGACGCCGGAGCCGCCGAACTCACGCAAAAGTTGAAGGCCGTCATCGCGCAAACGGGCATCGCGGTTTCAGGCCCCAATTGCCTGGGTAATCTGCATGCGCCGGCGCGCCTGATGACCATGCCGGACGACCGGCCGCAGAAATTGGCCGCCGGCCCCGTGGCGATTGTCGGCCAATCCGGTGGCATCGCCATGGCGATCAAACGCACGCTGGAAGAGCGCGGCGTCGATACCGGTTCGGTCGTCACCTCGGGCAATGAAACGGGGCTCACGACGGCGGATTACATCGGCTATTTCGCCCGCCAGCCCGACGTGAAGGCGATCGTCTCCTATCTGGAATCGGTGCATGACCCGGCCGCCTTCCTGGCTTCGTGCCGCACGGCGCGCGCGGCTGGCAAACCAGTCGTCGTGGTGAAGCTCGGCGCGTCCGACGCGGGGCGCGAGGCGGCGCTGGCCCATACCGGGCGGTTGGCCGGCGCGATGGCGGCTTTCGATGCGGTCGCGGGCGCGGCAGGAATCATCCGCGTGCAGAATTTGGATGCGGTGGTGGAGGCGGTCGAATATCTCGTCCATGCGCCCTTGCCCAAGGGCGCGGGCCTGGGCGCCATCACCTTCTCCGGTGGCTTGCGCGGCATGCTGCTGGATGCGGCGGCAGCGCAGGGCCTGCGATTTTCCGCACTCGCGGAGGTGACGCGCCGGCGCATCGAGAAGCTGGTTGCCGTCGGCACCATCATCGGCAATCCGCTCGATGCCGGCTTCGCCGCGCTGACCAGCCAGGACGCCTATCTCAAATGCATCGAGACTCTGCTGGACGATCCGGGCATCGACGCGCTGCTGCTGCAAGAGGAGCTCCCACGCGGCCCCGGCACCGAACGCAAAGAGACAAATCTCAGAGCGGTCAATGCCATTGCGGCACGCGCGGGCAAGCCCATCGCCTTCGTCACTATGATCTCTCACGGCATGACGGATTACAGCCGCGCCCTGCGGTCCGAGCTGCCAAATATCGCGTTCCTGCAGGAGATCGACAAATCCCTGGCCGCCATGCGCTCGGTCATTGCGCATGCTGAGATCGCGCGGGCGAAAATTTCATCCGCTGTTCCTGCGCAAAAGCCTAAACCACAACTCGCACGGGTCTTGTCGCACGCCGGTGGCGCATTGAACGAAATCGAGTCCAAAGCCTTGCTGAAAGCCTACGGAATTGCGCTCCCGAAGGAAGCCGTCGCGCACAGCGAGAAGCAAGCCGTCGCTTTGGCCACGAAAATCGGATTTCCCGTGGTCGCCAAAGCAGTCAGCGCGGCGCTCGCGCATAAGACCGAGGCCGGAGGTGTATTGCTCGATCTCAAATCCGGCAAACAGGTGCGCGAGGCCTATCGCCGCATCGTTGCGGCGGGGAAGCGAGCCCATGTCGCGCTCGACGGCGTGCTGATCGCCGAGCAAATCTCGTCAGGCATCGAGCTTGTGCTGGGGGTTCACTGCGATCGCGAGATGGGACCTGTGATCTTGTTCGGCGCCGGCGGCGTCGAATTGGAGCTGCATCCCGATATCGCTTTCGCGGCGCTGCCGTTGGATGAGGACACGGCGCTGGCGCTGATCGCGCGCACGCGCGTGGCACAGATCATCGACGGCTATCGCGGCAGCAAGGCGCTCGACCGCAAGGCCCTGGTGAAAGCCTTGCTCGGGCTGTCGCGGCTGGCGATGGATTCTGGCGCGCGTTTGCAATCCATCGACGTCAATCCGTTCCTGCTCAAACGTCGCGGCGGCGTGGCGTTGGATGCGCTGGTCGTGCTGACCGGCGCTAAGACCGCGTGAAATCCTCCGATGTCAGCCTGCCGCGCGGATAGGTCAGCGCGCTCTGGGTCATCTTGAAATTCACGCACATCTCCGCAAAGCGCACGCAGATTGCCTTGGTGTTGAGCACCTGCACGCCCGTCGCCGCGGTTAGATCGGCCGGGTCCACCACATAGGGAATGAGCGCGCCGCCCAGGGGCACGATGATCTCCGCGCCTTCATCAACCAGGCTGCGGATCAACCCCGTGGTGATGTCGAAGATTTCGGCTTTGCGCGATTTGATGTCCGTTCCGTAAACGCCGATCGGTTTGATCCCGCTGACGAAATTCTCCAGCCCATAGGAGCGCAGGATGCGCCGCGTGTAAGGCAGATGGGTGGCAAGCGGCACCGTGATTCCGACGCGATCGGCGAGCGTCAAGGCCGCATGCATCGCGGTGCGCAAGGGGCCGATCACGGGAATGTCGACGGCGAGCCTTCCGCCATCGACGCCCGGATCGAAGGTGTTGCTGGAGATGACGGCGTCATAGCCGTTCTCGGCGGCCCAAACGATCTTGCGCACGATGGACGGCGTCTCGATCATGTGATGCAGGCCGTTCAGCCCGCTTTGCGCGCCCAGAGTGTGGAAGACTTCTGAGCCGGCGAAATTGTCCGGAAAGCCGATCTCGATCCTGGTGCCCGGCGAGGCATAGGAATTGACCAGCTTTTCTATGGGACCCACATCATAGGCGGGCCCGCGGGCAGCCGTGCGGGGCGCCTGATTCAGCAGCATAATGCGCATGGCCGGTCCTTTTCTCATCCTTGACACGCCTTTCCTAGCATAGGAGCGTCGCAGCGGGAGAATGGGAACGTCCGGAGGGTCGGTGGGAAGCGCCAAACGTCGTCCTTTCGCGCAGGGGTTGGCCTTGCTTGCCTTGGCTTGTTCTCTTGCAGCGGGCGGTGCGCCGGCGAAGGCCGCGGACATTGATCCGCAAATCGTCGCCGCGGCGAAGAAGGAAGGCCGTGTCACATTCTACTCGCCGCTCATCGTCGATCAGGTCGTCCGCCCGCTGGTGGCGGCGTTCCGCGCCAAATATGGGATACCGGTCGACTTCATCCGGATGGACAGCGACGCCGTCGTCCTGAAGGTGATCAACGAACATCGCGCGCATCGCGCCACCGCCGATGTCTTCACCACCTCGCTCGGCATCGAGCCGCTGATCGCGTCGGGCGCGCTTCGCAAATTCCGTTCGGCAAATGTGGACGAGCTACAGGCGCAATACAAAGATCCGAACGGTTATTGGGTCGCCGATCGCGTCTATGTGCTGGAGCCGGCCATCAACACCAAGCTGGTTCCCGCATCCCAACGCCCGAAGAGTTACGAAGACCTTCTCGATCCCAAATGGGCCGGCAAGATGGCGTGGCGTCCGGCAAACCTCACCGGTTCGACCGGCTTCATCGCCAGCGTGCTTACCGGCATGGGCGAGGAGAAGGGGATGGAATATCTGAAGAAGCTCGCCAAGCAGAAGGTGGTGCTTATTGCGGTCAGCGACCGCGCGGTGCTCGATCAAGTCGTCGCCGGCGAATATCCAATCGCGCTCGCGATGACCAACCACAATGTGGAGATCAGCCGCAGGGAAGGCGCGCCGGTGGACTGGATACCGCTGCAGGGCATGATTTTTTCCGAACAGATGGGCTTGACGGCGCAGGGGCCCCATCCCAATGCGGCGCTGCTGTTCCTGGATTATACGCTCTCGCGCGAGGGCCAGACCGTGTTCCGCAACGCGGGCTACATCCCCGCCCGGTCCGACGTGCTGCCGCTGAACCCGAAGCTTTTGCCCGCGGCCGGCGGCTTCAAGGCGAACGTGGCCAGCCCGGAATTCGTCGAAAAAAACCGCAAGCGCTGGGACGACATCTTCCGCCAACTCTTCCGCTGAAGGGCGCAGTTTGGCCTCGCTCCTTCGAGACGCCCTGCTCACCTCATCCTGAGGAGCGCGCGCAAGCGCGCGTCTCGAAGGATCATGAAGCAGGGCTCCTCAGGATGAGGCCAAACTGGGTCGCTTATTACCCTCACCCCGATTTGCGTTTGTAATTCCCCAGCCCGGGTTTGAAGCTCTTGTCGTCGAGGAACTGCTTGGTCGCTTCCGCGCGGCCCTTCTCGGGATCGCGGAATCGCAACGCATCGCTCTTCGCATTGAGATAATCGGCCGCCTGCTGCACATCCATGCCGCGCACGGCGCGAATGCATTCCTTGGTATAGCGCAGGGCCGCCGGGTTCTTCTTCATCAGATCATGTGCGAATTTCAACGTTGCCGCCTTCAGCTCGGCGCGCGGCACGGAAAAATTCACCAGCTTCATGGCAGCGGCTTGCTTGCCGTCGAAGGTCTCGCCCGTGCACGCGTAATACATCGCATCGCGAAAGCTCATCATCTGCGCCACGTTCCAGCTCACGATGCCGCCCGGGAGAATCGCCCAATTGACTTCCGACAAACCGAACGTCGCTTCATCGGCCGCAACGGCAAAGTCGCAGGCGCATAGTTGCGTGAAGGCGCCGCCGAAACAGAAGCCGTTCACCATCGCTATGGTGGGCTTGGCGTATTTCGACAATTTTTCCCAGCGCCAATGGTGCGAATCCTGACGCGCCTGTGCGCGCGCTTTGGGATTGTCTTCGTTGCCGCGGAAATAGAGCTTGATGTCCTGACCGGCGGAAAAAGAATCGCCGGCCCCCGTGACGACGACGACTTTCGTGGCGTCCTCCGTCTCCAATTCGTCCAGCGCCTCGCACATTTCGCGATGCAGCTCGGGGCTCATCGCATTGCGCTTCTCGGGACGGTTGAGGACGACGAAGGTGACTCCTCCCTCGCGCTCGAGTTTGATGCTCTTATAGTGTTCTGCCACCCTGATCTCCCGTTTTGCCTGCTGCCAACCATGTTAGCGGGCTTAGCCATGCTTTGCAGCCAGGCGAGACGTCCAAGCCAGGAACCAAGCTGCGGACGGCAATTGCCTCTGCGGGCGTTAAGCAAGTTCCGCGCGCCACGGCGCGGAACTTCTGTCGCACCCAGCCAATTTCCGCATGGAACTTCCGGTTAGCGCTTGCCATAGCGATTTTGGGCTGCGTATCATTTGTCCACTCGAGATCAAAAAAGATTCGAGGATGTGCCTGCCTTTAGGGGGGCAGGCGGGCTCCCGGTTGGGCTGGCGGGAGCACCAAGGGTTGGACGAGACGTCTTTAGAGCGCGCCAAGCGCTATCGCGCACATGCGGCGGAAATTCGCTCCGCGGCGGCGGATATTAAGCATCCCGAAAACCGGGCTGCGCTGTTTCGCCTTGCCGTCACCTATGAGCGCTTGGCTGAAAGACTCGAAGTCGAGAGCGAAACCCCGAGCGCTATCGAAAAAGACGGCTAAACGATTCTGTTGCTGAGCGTCCCAATCCGCTC
>JAXDMY010000130.1:0-3350 GCA_034665805.1 Alphaproteobacteria bacterium | reverse complement strand
CCAACCCGTTCACCGGGAACGATGAGGTTGTCGGCGGCCGGCGCGGCCATGAGCGGTCCCAGAGTCGCGAGCGCGAGAAACAAAGCGGGCAGAAGCGGGCGCATGCTCAAGGCGCCGGAGGGGCTGGCGCCGCAGCGGGGGGCACGGCGGGCGCGGTGCTGAGGGGAGCTTGTCCGGGACCTAAGTACGACAAGGCCAGATAGCCCAGGATCGAGCCCACAACGATGACGAACACCAGCAAGCTTCGCGAATGGCCCATTTTGTCCCCTTCGGCGCAGGCCCCATGGTGCAACCACCCGGCCTCGGGGGCAAGCGCGAGGCTAGGTGAAGGCAGCGCGAATTGGTACAAACTTGGGCTAGTGTGGCGAATCCGAAATTCGCAAGTGCTTGGGCGATGCTCCGGGCGATTTTCGGATTCAAAGCCACACTAGCAATTTATTGAATCTAGTGTGGTTTTCGGTTTGAAGTTCCTAAACGTGAATGCCATGAGGATCTTAGGAACTTCAATCCACCACACTTGGGTCAGGAGGATAGGTCAAGATGACGGATCGTCGGGGGAATTTCACGCGTCGCGGCCTGTTGAAGGCGGGCGGCACCATGGCCGCCGTGACCGCCGCCATCCCTGCTCGGGCACGTGCCGCTGCGGCGCCGCCGGGCAAGCTGATCACGACCCTCAGCACCTATATGGCCGAGGCTGCCAACAAAAAGCTTCCGGACGCGGTACAGGAAAAATCCAAGCAGATGATCCTCGATACGCTGGCCGCCATGATATCGGGCGCGCAATTGCCGCCGGGCAAATTCGCCCTTGGCTTTGCGCGCCTCTATCAGGGCGACAAAGTCGCGACCATCCCGGCCTCCACTCTCCTCTGCGGTCCCATCGAGGCGGCGCTGGTCAATGGCATGCTCGCCCATTCGGACGAAACCGACGACACCCATCCGCCGTCGCAGTCGCATCCGGGCTGTTCGGTGGTGCCCTCGGCCCTGGCGGCGGGCGAAAAATTCGGCGCCAGCGGCGAGCGTTTCCTGCGCGCAGTAGCGCTCGGCTATGACGTCGGCCCGCGCGTCACGGCAACTTTGGGCAAGCTGCAATATATGGTGGCGACGCATCGCAGCACCCACGCCATCTCCGGTACTTTCGGTTCGGCCGCTTCGGCGGCCTGCATGGCCGGGCTTTCCGCGCAGCAGATGCGCTGGCTTCTGTCCTACACCTCGCAATCCGCCTCCGGTCTTGCCTCCTGGCAGCGCGACACGCAGCACATCGAGAAATCCTTCGATTTCGGCGGCATGCCGGCGCGCAACGGCATCACGGCCGCGCTTCTGGTTCAGGCCGGCGGCACGGCGCTCGACGACATCTTCTCGGGCCCCGACAATTTCCTCCAAGCCTTCAAGCCGATGAACGATCCCGCCATGCTGATCGAAGCGCTCGGCGAGCGCTACGAGATCATGCGCACCGATGTGAAGAAATGGACGGTCGGCGCACCGATCCAGGCGCCGCTCGATGCCATGGCCAATCTGATGCAGAAGAACCGCTTCACGGCGGATCAGGTGCAGAAAGTCGCCGTGCGTGTCGCCACCGATGAGGCGACCATCGTCGACAATCGCGAGATTCCCGACATCTCGCTGCAGCATCTGATGGCGGTCATGCTGGTCGACAAGACGGTCTCGTTCAAGACGGCCCATGATGAAGCGCGCATGAAGGACCCCGCGGTCCTCAAAGAGCGCGCAAAGGTGCAGCTCGTGCGCGATGAGGGTCTCGAAAAACTGATGCCCAAGCGCGTCGCGGTGGTGGAGCTCACCATGGGCGACGGCAAGATGCTCAGCGAGCGCGTGGAGACGGTGCGCGGCACGGCTGGAAATCCTATGACGCGCGAGGAGATGATCGCCAAGGCGCGCGATCTGATCGTGCCGGTCTTGGGCGCGGACAAGTTCCAGAAGCTGTCCGACAAGATTTTCGCGCTGGAAAGGGTGAAAAACGTCGCCGAGCTCAGGCCGCTGCTGCAGACGGCGTAATGCCGGCTGTTGAAGGGGCCAAATTGGCCACATTTTCCGGGGAAAATACGTCCCCCGGCAACGTCTTTAGGACGCCTTTCACGATTTTGAGCGTTATTTTCGTGTGATGAACAAGCAGAGTCCCAGCCGAAAAGCACAGGCCCACGGCGCCGCAAGGTCCGAATTGGAAGCGGTGCTGCTCGCCAATCCGGACATCCAATTCGTCGATGCGGCCATCGCCGATATTTCGGGCGCGCTTCGCGGCAAGCGCATTGCCGTGGCGGATGCACCCAAGCTGTTTGAAGCGGGCATGCAGATACCGCTCTCGCTGCATCTGATGGATGTGCGCGGCGAGATGATGAACCCCGGCGGCCGCGGCTATAGCGATGGCGACCCGGACGGCAACGCCTGGCCCATTGCCGGCACGGTCATGGAGGTCTGGGGCAGCGCTCCGCCGCGCGCGCAGATGCTGATGAGCCTCAAAGATGGATCGGGCGTGGCCCTTGCCTATGATCCGCGCACGCTCCTGGAACGCGTGCTGAAGCGCTTCGACGAATTGGACTTGACCCCGGTCGCCGCGCATGAGCTGGAATTCTATCTCGTCGACGAACGACGCGACGAAAAGGGACGGCCGCAGCCGCCCCTCTCACGCGATGGCACGCGCGAGAACACGCCGTCGGTTTACGGGTTGGCCGATCTCGATCGTTATCAGGGATTCCTCGCCGCGCTCTCCGAAGGCGCCGCGCTGCAGCGCGTGCCGGTCAGCGCCACGAGCAAGGAATATGCGCCGGGCCAATTCGAGGCCAATCTGCGCCATCAGGCCAACGCGGTGACCGCATCCGATCACGCGGTCTTCTTGCGTCAGATCGTCAAAGCGGCCGCCGCGAACCAGAATGCGCGGGCGAGCTTCATGGCCAAGCCCTATCCCGACAAGTCCGGCTCGGGCCAGCACGTGCACGTCTCTCTGATCGATCGCGCCGGGCGCAACGTCTTCGACAATGGCACGCCGGAAGGAAGCGACATGCTGCGCTTCGCCGCCGGCGGGCTTGCTGCGCTGATGCCCGAAAGCATGGCGTTCTTCGCGCCCAATCTGAATGCCTATCGCCGCTTCCAGCCCGACATGTTCGCGCCCGTCAACCGCCGCTGGGGCATCAACAATCGCTCGGCGGGCTTGCGCATACCGGTGGGGCCGGACGAGGCGCGGCGCATCGAGCATCGCTGCGCGGGCGCGGATGCCAATCCCTATCTCGTCATGGCGGCGATTCTCGCAGGGCTACACCATGGCATCGTCAACCGAATCGATCCCGGCCCTCCGGCCGTCGGCAATGTGTCGCGCGAGCCGGACCCGGCGCTCCCGTTCT
>JAXDMY010000129.1:0-4285 GCA_034665805.1 Alphaproteobacteria bacterium | reverse complement strand
GCACGAGCACAGCCAGCCAATGCCCGCCATCGATCACGGTCAGGGACACGCTGCGCTTCTGGAAGGCGTTGTTCACAATGTTCGTCGTGATGACAAAGCCAAGCCAGACCGCCGCGCCCGAGATCACGCCAATCATGACACTGGGTGTGCCGATATGGCCCATCAGCCCCGCCAGCATCAGCGCCATGACGAGCTGCGCCACGAAGGCGATGATCATGGGACCGACGGGCATGTGACGCTTGCCGTCGGGACCAGCGCAATCGGCCTCGGTCCAGCCGAGCGCGGCCATCCATTGCTTGCCCAGGGCCGTGTACCACACCGCGCCGACCAGCCAGCCGGCCACGGCAGCCGCCAAAACCCCGAGATAATTGATCATTGGCATGTGATTTCCCCCCACAATGTGGACCACCAGCTTAGCACCTTCGGGTTCGCTTGGCTTTCTGCGCCGCCCGACCCCGCCGCCGGCCCCCCGCGGTTGCCTTCACCCCCTCCATCCGCTAAAAGCCCCGCTTTCCGAGACCTAAGCCGAATACAAGGGAACGAGCCATGCGCGAAACATTGGAACTCAAGGTCGAGCCGCGCAGCAAGCTCGGGAAGGGCGCGTCCTATCAGACCCGCAAGTCTGGCCTGATCCCCGGAATCGTCTATGGCGGCGGGAGCGACCCCGAACCTGTACAGGTGGACGAGCGCACCTTCGGCCGGCTTCACAGCACCGGCGCGCTGATGCAAACCCTTGTGATGCTGGAATTGAGCGGCAAGAAGACCCGGGTCCTCCCCCGCGCGATACAGCTCGATCCGGTCACCGACCGGCCTGTGCACGTCGATTTCCTTCGGCTGAAGCCGGGTGGACGCGTTTCGCTGGACATTCCGGTGCGTTTCCGCGGCCACGAGAATTCGCCCGGCTTGAAGCTCGGCGGCGTGGTGAACGTGGTCCGTCACGAAGTGGCGCTGCTTTGCCCGGTGGATGACATCCCTGAATATATCGAGGGTGATCTGTCGGGCTTGGAGATCGGCGACTCGCTGCACATCTCTGCCTTCACGCTTCCCCCCGGCGTGAAACCCATGATCAGGGAGCGCGATTTCACGGTCGCGACGGTTGCCCCGCCCACCACCTACATCGAAGAAACGCCGGTCGCGACCGCCGCTGTGGAAGGCGAAGCGGGCGCGGTTCCGGTCGAGGGCGAGGAAGGTGCGGTCGCTGCCGCTCCGGGCGCCACTGCCGCTCCGGGCGCCGCCGCTGCCGCTGGTGGCAAGGGTCCAGCCGCTGCCGCGGGCAAGGCGCCAGCCGCTCCCGCCGGCAAGGGCGCCGCCCCGGGCAAGGCTCCGGAGAAGAAGTGAGACAATTATCGGACCTTGGAATTCGCCAGCCGGACGCGATCTTTTCCGCCTGCTGATTTCCGAGTTCTGATATCTCATTTTCCTCATGAGCGAGGTTCCCCTTCTGATCGCGGGGCTGGGCAATCCCGGCCAGTCCTATGCGCGCAACCGGCACAATGTCGGCTTCATGGCCATGGATGTCATTCATGAGAGCTACGAATTCGGGCCATGGCGCAGGCGCTTCGAAGGGGTGGTCTGTGAAGGAACGCTTGCGCGGCGCAAGACCTTTCTGCTCAAGCCGGCGACCTACATGAATGAGAGCGGCCGGTCGGTGGGCGCGGCGGTGCGCTTCTTCAAGCTGCCACCCGAATCGATTGTGGTCATGCATGACGAGATCGATCTGGCGGCCGGAAAACTCAGAATGAAAGCGGGCGGCGGAGACGCCGGACATAATGGCCTCAGGTCCATCACCTCCGTCCTTGGACCCTCCTATCGGCGGGCGCGCATCGGGGTTGGGCATCCGGGCGAAAAGGAGCGCGTGCATGGCCATGTGCTGCAGAATTTCTCGGCCAGCGATGAGGAATGGCTGGTGCCCTTGCTCTCAGCCATCGCCAAGGCGGCGCCGTTTCTCGCAAAGGACGATGATGCGGGTTTCATGAACAAGGTCGCGGTGACGCTGAACCCGCCGCCCAAAAAACCACCGCCGGAAAAGCCGGAAAAGAAAGATCAAGATGGGATTTAAATGCGGCATCGTCGGCCTGCCCAATATCGGGAAGTCGACCCTGTTCAATGCCATGACGCAGACCGCATCGGCGGAATCGGCCAATTACATGTTCAGCACCGTGCAGCCCAATATCGGCGACGTCGCGGTGCCCGATGCGCGCCTGGACAAACTCGCGGTCATTGCCAAATCGGCCAAGATCGTGCCCACCCGCATCACTTTCGTGGATATCGCCGGGCTGGTGCGCGGCGCTTCCCAGGGCGAGGGCCTGGGCAATCAGTTCCTCGCCAATATCCGCGAATCAGACGCCATCGTGCATGTCGTGCGCTGTTTCGAGGGCGGCGATGTCACCCATGTCGAGGCGCGCATCGATCCGGTTTCCGACGCCGAGATCGTGGATACCGAGCTGATGCTCTCCGATCTCGAAAGCCTCGAACGGCGCATCGTGCCGTTGGAGAAGCGGGCAAAGACCGGCGACAAGGAAGCCGCGGCGCTCTATGTGCTGATGATGAAGGCGCTGGACCTGTTGCGGGAAGGAAAACCGGCGCGTCAGGCCAAACTGACGCCGGAGGAATTAGAGCCTTACCGCCAGCTCGGCCTGCTCACGCAGAAGCCCGTGCTCTATGTCTGCAATGTCGACGAGGCTTCGGCCGCAAACGGCAATGCACAATCCCAGCGCGTCGCGGCGATGGCGAAAGAACAGGGCGCCGGGGCCGTCGCGATTTCCGCGCGTATCGAGGAAGAGCTCACGCAATTGCCGCCGGAGGAGCGTAACGAATATCTCGAAGGCCTCGGGCTTACCGAACCCGGTCTCAACCGGCTTATCCGCGCCGGCTACGATCTTCTCGGTCTCATTACGTTTTTCACCGCTGGGCCCAAGGAAGCACGCGCATGGACCGTGGAGAAAGGCGCGCGGGCGCCGCGCGCGGCCAGCGTCATCCACTCCGACTTCGAGAAAGGCTTCATCCGCGCCGAGACCATTGCCTATGACGACTATGTCGCATTCAACGGCGAGGCGGGTGCGCGCGAGGCCGGCAAGTTCCGCCTCGAAGGCAAGGAATATGTGGTGCGGGACGGAGACGTCCTGCATTTCCGCTTCAATGTGTGACCGAGGGATAGATGGCTTATTCGCAGAAGCGACTCGCCGGTGCACTTTTCTCGACCTCCCCCAACGTGGGGAGGTCGAACCGCTGTAGCGAAGCGAAAGCGGTTCGGGTGGGGGGATTGGTCATTCGGCCCCCCACCCGGCTCGCGCGCTTTGCGCACCTCGCCGACCTCCCCACCAGGGGGAGGTAAGGCACCTGTATGACGGGCCTCCTGCATTTTGAAGATTTCCGCGCCGGGCAGATTTTCCCGCTGGGGACGCACACGCTCGCGCCCGAGGAAATGATCGACTACGCGCGCGACTTCGATCCGCAGCCCCAGCATCTCGATCCCGAGGCGGCGAAAGATCTGCTGGGGGGCCTGGCGGCCAGCGGCTGGTATCTATGCGCGCTGGCGATGCGCATGATGGTGGACGGCCTGTTCATCCGCTCGACCAGTCTGGGCGCGCCGGGCGTGGATGAGGTGCAGTGGCGCAGGCCCGTGCGGGCGGGCGATAGGGTGCGGGTCGACGGCGAGGTGCTGGACATGCGCGACTCCTCGCGCCCGGAACGGGGATTCGTGCGCTTCCGCTTCAGCATGTGGCGGGCCAAGGAAAATGGCGAGGACGAGCGCGTGATGATGTTCACCTGTTCGGTGATGTTCGGCCGCCGTGCTTCGGCGGGCTCAGCATGAGGTTCGACAGGTTCGGCGCGAGGGCTTTGTGATGTGGTTCGAGGATATTCCGCTCGGCAATAAAATCACCCTCGGTTCCTACACTTTCACCGAGGAAAACATCATCGCGTTCGCGAGGAAATATGACCCGCAACCCTTTCATGTCGACAAGGAGGCGGCCGCGCGTTCTCCCTATGGCGGGTTGATCGCGAGCGGTTGGCACACCTCTTCGGTATGGATGAAGCTTGTGATCGCCTACCGTCATGGGCAGGTTGCCAAAGGCGAGGAAGACACGCAGGCGAATTTTGTTTCTCCGGGCGTACGCGAGATTCGCTGGCTGAAGCCGGTGCGGCCGGGAATGATCGTCACCTATACCAATGAGCCTTTCGCGAAGCTCGACTGGCCGTCACTGCCGCAATACGGGTTGATCGAAGGGAAGAACGAAGCGTTCGATCAGGACGGCACGCTGGTCTACAGTTTCATCAACCGCGT
>JAXDMY010000128.1:0-4404 GCA_034665805.1 Alphaproteobacteria bacterium | reverse complement strand
CCGCGCGCTCCCGACAATGTTCGACGAACAGATCCAGCGCCGCGCAGATGGCGCGCGACAGGACTTCGTCGCGCGGCGCCTGACCGAGGTCGAGGCGCCTGACGGCGGTCTCGCGCGGGGTAGCGATGGCCACGAACACGAGGCCCACCGGATTGCCGTCCGGGTCCGGCTCGGGTCCGGCAACACCCGTGATGGCAATTGCGGCGTCAGCGGGCGTATGCGCCAGCGCGCCCGATGCCATGGCCTCGGCGACATCTGCGCACACGGCTCCCTTTTCGGCGAGCAGATCCGCCGGGACGCCGAGCAGGGCGTGCTTCATGTCCTTGGTGTAGGAGACAATGCCACCGTGGAAGCAACTGGCCGCGCCTTCCACTTCCGACAAAAGCGTTGCGATCATTCCGGCCGAGCAGGACTCCGCCGTGGCGAGGCACCAGCCTTTTCGGCGCGCAGCCGCCATCGCCGCGGTGGCAAGTTCTCTCTCCCGGTGCTTTGATTTCTCCTGATCCTTCGATTTAGCCATGGCCGGATGCTGCGCTACGACGACTACGAATTCCATTCCGATGAGCCAATTCGGAACTAAACAGCGCCACAAAGGTTCCTCCGGCGCCAGTTTAGTGAAGCGTCGCCACGGCCGCCGCGTCGCGCCGGCGCGATATTACAGGAGGCCGGCATGGGCTTGTTCACCAAGGACATCAAGACGCTGGATGACCTGCTTCTGCACGGATTGCAGGACATCTATTACGCCGAAAACCAGATCATCAAGGCGCTCCCGAAGATGATCGAAAAGGCCTCGAACGCAGGGCTTAAAAAGGGTTTCGAGACGCACCTCGCCGAGACCGAGAACCAGGTCAAGCGGCTCGAACAGGTGTTCGAAATGCTGCCAGCCGAGGCCTCCGGCAAGAAGTGCCCGGCGATCGATGGAATCCTGAAGGAAGGCGACGATGTGATGGGCGAGGTCGCGGACGATGATGTGCTCAATGTGGCGATCATTGCGGCGGCGCAGGCCGTCGAGCACTACGAAATCACCCGCTACGGAGCGCTCATCGCATGGGCGAGCGAACTTGGTCGCGGCGACTGCGCAGCCCTTCTCAAGAAGAACCTGGCAGAAGAGAAGGCGACAGATGCCAAGCTGAACGCCATGGCGGAAAAACGCGTGAATTCGCGTGCCGCTCCCCAGCCACGCCGGCACGCCGCACGCAAGACTGCCACGATGGCCCGGTCTCGCACGGGCAAGAAGAAGACTGCGGCGCGGAAGCCGGCAAGGCATCGCGCGTAACGCGTTCGCGGAGCTTCGGCGGGGAGTCAATGTTGGTGGTGAGTGATGGCCGGCATTCAGAGCTTCGCGGCTCGGCGGCAGACATCCGCAAGGGGATGCCGCCGAGAAAGCTATCGCATGACGCATTTGTGGAGCGGTTTTTAGCCCAATACCGCGATGCAGCCTTCGACAATCTGTACAGAGAACTGATCGAGGTGGCGGAAGCAGCATGGGACGCTTACGCGGATAGCCGGAAGGCGCCAGTGACCCGCAAGGCAGGCGCCGGCTTCGCAGATCCGGACTATGAGATTGCGGTCGACTGGCTGGAGGCGCGCGCCGCCATTCAGCGCGCACAGGAACGTTTCGAGGATCGAGAAGGCCCGGTTCGATTGCTGCTGATCAACGGCTCCTCGCGGACCGAGCATACCTGCCCGGGTGAAAATGTCGAAGACCTGGCGGCTGGTCGAGATGGCGCGTGAGACGTTGCAGAAGGAGACGGATGTCGCCATCGATGTTCTCGATCTCAGCCGGACCACATCCGAATACGGCGTGACCATCCATCCGTGCAAATCATGCGTGTCGACTTCTATGGCGCTGTGTCACTGGCCATGCAGTTGCTATCCGAACTATGCGCTTGGTCAGGTGCATGACTGGATGAACGACATCTACCCCCTGTGGGTCGCGGCGCACGGGATCATGATCCTTACGCCGGTCAATTGGTATCAGGCGCCGTCACCATTGAAATCCATGATGGATCGTCTTGTCTGCGCGGATGGCGGCAACCCCGATCCGACATCGACGCACGGGAAACACGCCGATGAGGCCAAGGCGCTCGAACTTGCCGGATGGCCTTATCCGCGTCATCTGGCAGGGCGGCTGATTTCGATTGTCGTGCATGGCGACAGTGTCGGCGCGGACTCGCTGCGGCGGAATTTGGTGGATTGGGCGACCGACATGCATCTGGTCCCCGCGGGCACGAATGCCCTGGTCGATGCTTATGTCGGTTACTACGAACCATATGCCACCAGTCACGATGCTCTCGACAACGACGTGGCGTTCCAGGCGGAAGTGCGTAACGCCGCAAAGACGCTTCTGCGGGCCGTGCAGGCGCAGCGCTCCGGACGCTTCGTCGAACCTGGAAGTGATCTCGAAGACCCGCGTCCGAAATAAGCGGCGCGCAACGAACCGACACGATCCGATGCCGGCATTGGAAGCGCGCGTCAAGACAGCTCTGGATGAAACGCGCCTGTTGATTCTTGGCGCACAGATACTCTTCGGATTCCATCTCAACGGAGCGTTCCAGAATGCCTTCGGTGAGCTCGACGCGGTTTCCCGCGGTCTTCACGCGACAGCATTCTTCCTCATGGCGATCACCATCGGTCTGCTGATCGCGCCATCCATGCAGCACAGGATTGTCGAACGCGGTCAAGCCAGCCGCCGCATACTCCGCGTTGCGACAGTATCGGCGGGCATGGCGCTCGCGCCTTTCGCGCTCAGCCTCGGAATCGATTTGTTTGTCGTCATCGGCCATCGCTTCGGCGCAGGCTTAGGCCTAGTGGCCGGGGCGAGTTTCACTGTGTTGGCCCTTGTCTTCTGGTTCGGCATTGCCTGGAGGGGGCAAACATCGCAAGTGGAGAGGCCAATGAAGAAAGTATCGACGTCGCTCGATGTTCGGGTCGAGCAAATGCTGACCGAAGCCCGCGTCATGCTCCCGGGGGCGCAGGCCCTGCTGGGCTTTCAACTTGCCATCCTGCTGACGCAGGGGTTCGAAAGTTTGCCCGAGATATCCAAGATCGTCCATACATTGGCTCTGTGCTGCGTGGCGTTTACCATCATTCTGTTGATGACGCCCGCATCCATTCATCGGATCGGGTATGGTGGGGAGAACACGGAGCGTTTTTTCCGTGTTGGATCCCGGCTTGTGATCGCGGCTGCGCTTCCGCTCGCCGCCGGCATCGCGGGCGACATTTACGTTGCGGTGACCAAGGCGCTCAATTGGCCTCAGGCCGGGTCACTGATTGCCACAGCGACCGCGGCGCTGCTCGCCGGACTGTGGATCGTCTATCCATTTTTGCTCCGTCGCACGCGAGGCGCATGACGGATAGGCACCAAAGGAACTGGAGCACGTCTCACTCGTTTAGCAGAGACGAGGACAGCGTCACATGCGTCAATCACCGGCAGCGCGCGGCCGTACGCGACGGCCAGTCGAGTTCGACTCACTGGCATCCTTTTCACCCGTCTTGCGGGGTGCCTCGGCTTTCATTTTCGATGTCGAGGGAACTCTGGTCGATGCCGTGATGCCCACGCTCCGATGCTGGCGCGAAACCCTGCAGGAATTTGGCTATCCGGTGTGGCTCGTGGACCTGCACCGGTATTGCGGAATGGATGGCGGCGAGATGCTCGACAAACTACTCCCGCAGCCACTGCCGAAGGCGTTAAAGCAAGACATCCTTGACCGGCAAGGGAGGCGCTATCGCGAGGACTACCTGCCGGGAGTTCAGGCATTCCCGGGCGTCCGCGTGCTGTTCGAATATCTCAAGGCGGAGGGCTGCCGGATCGCCTTGGGCACGGATTGCCAGAAAGACGAACTCGACCACTATCTCGATCGCGCGAATATTGGTGATCTGATCGACGCAATCGGCTGCGGAAACGACGTCAAGCACGGCAAGCCACATCCGGACATTTTCGAACTCGCGCGGAAGCGGCTGAAAGTGCGGGCGCGCGGCTCGATCGCGTGCGTCGGCGACACGCCGTACGACGCAGCGGCCGCGCGCGCAGCCGGTATGCCGCCGATTGGCGTTTTGACGGGCCACTTCGCAGCGCGGGACATGCTGGCAAGCGGTTGCCTCACAACGTTTAGCGATCCACGAGCACTGTTGCAGGGTGTTAAGTCCTGCCGTGAAAGCCCAATCGAATTGGCGAAGGCATCCTAGCGCCAGGCGCTGGCGTCTTTACGACAGGAGAACCCGATGAGCCGCACCGGTCAGAACACCAAGGCGTTCACCCGTCAGGCCGAAACAACGGCGAAAGAAGAGCGTGCGATTCAAAAGCAGGTCGACAAAGCCGACAAGTCGGCCGGGCCTGAGGAAACATCCGATGCCATGCAGGCTGGTGCGCGCCGCTATCCTGAATCGTTTCCAAAGCAGCAT